>NZ_JBVHVT010000071.1:0-47342 GCF_055564695.1 Streptomyces sp. NPDC029014 | reverse complement strand
CACCCTCACCCCACCCGGTACCGTCCGCGGCAGCCGCGAACGCCTTGATCCGACCGTCCTCCGCCAACCCCCGCTGACGGCTGAAGTCGATGAAGGCGTCCGGGGTGGACATCACGGTGACACCGCCGGCGAGGGCCATGGTGCACTCGCCCTGGCGCAGTGCCTGGACGGCCAGGTGCAGGGCGACCAGGGACGACGAGCAGGCCGTGTCGACGGTGATCGCGGGGCCTTCGAGGCCGAACACGTAGGAGAGGCGGCCGGAGACGACGCTCGCCGCGTTGCCCGTGCCGACGTGGCCCTCCAGGCCGTCCTGCTCGCGGGTGATGAGGGAGAGGTAGTCCTGGCCGTTGGTGCCGACGAACACGCCGGCCCGGCTGCCCTTCAGCACGGCCGGGTCGATGCCGGCGCGTTCGAAGGCCTCCCAGGAGGTCTCCAGCAGGAGCCGCTGCTGCGGGTCCATGGCGAGGGCCTCGCGCGGCGAGATGCCGAAGAAGTCGGCGTCGAAGTCGGCGACGTCGTAGAGGAAGCCGCCCTCGCGGGTGTACGAGGTTCCGGGCCGGTCCGGGTCGGCGCTGTAGAGGCGGTCGAGGTCCCAGCCGCGGTCGGCCGGGAACCCGGCGACCGCGTCCGCGCCCTGCGCGAGCAGACGCCAGAGGTCCTCGGGGGTGCGGACGCCGCCGGGGAAGCGGCAGCTCATCCCGACGATGGCGATCGGGTCCTCGTCGGCGGCGACGGGCGCGGCCGGGCGGGCGGCGTCCGCGGACTGCTCGCTGCCGACCAGTTCCCCGCGCAGGTACTCGGCGAGGGCGGCCGAGGTCGGGTGGTCGTAGACGAGGGTGGTGGGCAGCTTCAGCGCGGTGGCCGCGCCGAGGCGGTTGCGCAGGTCGACGGCGGCCAGGGAGTCGAAACCGAGGTCCTTGAAGGCGCGCTCCGCGCCGACCGCGTCGGCTCCGTCGTGCCCGAGGACGGCGGCGACGTGCGTGCGGACGAGAGCGAGCAGCTCCCGCTCCTGCTCGGCCCGGGGCAGCCCGGCGAGCCTCGCGAAGGCGGCGCCGGCGACGTCGGCGCCCGTCACGACGGTCCCGTGGCCGGTGGCCGTGGCGTCGCCCGCCGGCGTACGGGTGACGAAGTCGGCGACCGACGGGTTGGGGCGGACGGCTGACACGACGGACGCGTAACGGTCCCAGGCGATGTCCGCGACGGTCAGGGCGGCCTCGCCGGCGCCGACGGCCTGCGCCAGCGCCGCGATGGCCGCGTCGGGGGCCATGGGGGGGACGCCTTCGCGGCGCATGCGGGCGTCCATCGCCTCGTCGGCGGCCATGCCGCCCTCGGCCCACGGACCCCAGGCGATCGAGGTCGCGGCCAGGCCGGCGGCCCGGCGCTGCTCGGCCAGCGCGTCCAGGTAGGCGTTGGCGGCGGCGTAGTTGCCCTGGCCGGCCGCACCGATGGTGCCGCTCATGGAGGAGAACAGCACGAAGGCGGACAGCTCGATGCCGAGCTCGCCGGTCAGCTCGTGCAGGTTGCGGGCCGAGTCGACCTTGGCCCGCAGCACGCTCTCGAAGCGGTCCGGCGTCAGCGCGTCCAGGACACCGTCGTCCAGCACGCCGGCGGTGTGGACGACCGCGGTGAGGGTCTCGGCCTCGGCGGCCAGCAGCGTACGGAGTGCGTCGCGGTCGGCGGCGTCGCACGCCACGACCGACACCTCCACCCCGAGTTCGGAGAGCTCCGCCGCCAGCTCGGCGGCGCCCGGAGCGTCAGCGCCCCGGCGGCTGGTCAGCACCAGCCGCTCCGCACCCGCACCGGCCAGCCAGCGGGCCACGCGCCCACCGAGGGCACCCGTACCACCGGTCACCAGCACCGTCCCGGACGGCGACCACGGCTGGTCGCCCTTCCCGGCGGCTGCGCGGACGAGGCGGCGTCCGAAGACCCCGGAGGAACGAACCGCGACCTGGTCCTCACCGGCCGCACCGCCGGCGAGCACGCCGACCAGCCGGCCCATCGCCCGCTCGTCCCAGACCTCGGGCAGGTCGACCAGACCGCCCCAGCGTCCGGGCAGTTCCAGCGCGGCCACGCGGCCCAGGCCCCACGTCTGAGCCTGCACCGCCGACACCAGCCGGTCCGAGCGACCCACGCTCACCGCACCACGGGTCAGGCACCACAGGGGCACCTCCACCCCGGCATCACCCAACGCCTGCACCAACACGGCCGTCGCGACGACACCGGCGGCCTCGTCCAGCGCCAGCAGCGACACCACACCGGCCACCGAACCGGCCCCGGCCAGCAGACCGGCCAGCGCAGCCCGGTCCGTGCCCGCCTCGACCACGACCCGGCGCACCTCGGCGCCACGCCCGGCCAGCGCACCCACCAGGGCCGTGTCGTCCACGTCCGCGGCGGGGGTCACGACGAGCCACGGGCCCGACAGTCGGGCACCGCCGGCCGCGGCCTCCGCCAGCGGCTTCCACGACGCCCGGTAGCGCCAGCCGTCCACCTCGGACTGCGTCCGTACGCGGCGGCGCCACGCCGACAGGGCGGGCACGACCTCGCTCAGCGGCTGTTCGCCGTCGGCGTCGAGTTCGAGGGCGGCGGCGAGGGCGGCCACGTCCTGGTGTTCGACCGCGTCCCAGAAGTCGCTGTCGGCAGGGTCGGTCCGGTGGTCCGCGGCCGTGGCCGGATCGGCGGAGGCCGGGGTGCGCGCGTCCATCCAGAAGCGCTGCCGCTGGAAGGCGTACGTCGGCAGTTCCACGCGCTCGGCGCCCGTGCCGGCGTAGCAGGCGGCCCAGTCCACGTCCGTGCCGCGGACGAACATGCGGGCGACGGCATCGAGGAGGGTGGCGGTCTCGGGGCGGCCGGCGCGCAGTGCGGCGAAGACGGGGGGCGGGGTGGCGGTGTCCTGCTGGTCGGCGGCGAGGCAGTCCTGGGCCATGGCCGTGAGGACGGGGTCGGGGCCGAGTTCCAGGAAGGAGTCGGCACCGCGGGCGTGGAGGGTGCGGATGCCGTCGAGGAACCGGACGGCGTCGCGGACGTGCCGGACCCAGTGTTCGGGGGAGGCGAGCTCGGCGGCGGTGGCGGTGGTGCCGGTGAGGAGGGAGACGACGGGGAGGGTGGGGGTGCGGTAGGTGAGGACCTGGGCCAGGCGGCGGAAGTCGTCCAGCATGCCGTCCATGTGCGGCGAGTGGAACGCGTGGCTGACCGTGAGCCGCTTGGTCTTGCGGCCCTGCGCCTCGAAGTGCGCGGCGACGGCTGCGGCCGCGTCCTCGTCGCCGGCGACGACGACCGACTGCGGGCCGTTGATCGCGGCGATGGACACTCGGTCGGCGTCGGTCAGCAGCGGGAGGACCTCGTCCTCCGACGCCTGTACGGCGATCATGGCGCCGCCGGTGGGGAGTGCCTGCATCAGGCGGCCGCGGGCGGCGACGAGCGCGCACGCGTCCTCGAGGGAGAGGACGCCCGCCACGTGGGCGGCGGTGATCTCGCCCACGGAGTGGCCGGCGACGAAGGCGGGCCGCAGTCCCCAGGACTCGACGAGCCGGTACAGGGCCACCTCGACCGCGAACAGTGCGGGCTGGGTGTAGGCCGTCTGGTGCAGGAGGGCGGCCGCGGGGGTGTCCGCGTCGGCGAACAGGACGTCGAGCAGGGGGTGTTCGAGCTGCTCGTCGAGGTACCAGCAGGCGTCGTCGAGGGCGTCGGCGAACACCGGGTGGGTTTCGTACAGTTCGCGGCCCATGGCCAGGCGCTGGCTGCCCTGGCCGGTGAACAGGACGGCGGTGCGTCCTGCGGCGGGGGCACCGTGGACGACGGCGGGGGTGTCGGTGCCGTCGGCGAGGGCGTGCAGGGCCTGGTGGAGGGCGGTGCGGTCGTCGCCGAGGACGACGGCTCGGTGGTCGAAGCGGCTGCGGGTGGTGGCGAGGGAGTGGCCGATGTCGTGCGCGGTGGCGTCCGGGCGGGCGTCGAGCCAGTCGGCGAGGCGTCGGGCGGTGGCGCGCAGGGCTTCGGGGGTCTTCGCGGACAGGGTCCAGGGCAGCGGTGCGCCGGCGGGGGTCTGCGCGGTCGGCTGGTCCGTGGCCCCGTCATCGACGCCGTCCTCGGCGCGGTCGGCGGCGCGGTCCTCGGCCGGCGGCTCCTCGATGATGGCGTGGGCGTTGGTGCCGCTCATGCCGAAGGAGGAGACGCCCGCCCGGCGCGGGGCGTCGGACGCCGGCCAGTCGACGGACTCGGTGAGCAGGGAGACGGCGCCGGCCTCCCAGTCGACGTGCGGGGTCGGCGCGTCGACGTGGAGGGTCTGCGGCAGGACGCCGTGCCGCATGGCCATGACCATCTTGATGACGCCGGCGACACCGGCGGCGGCCTGGGTGTGGCCGATGTTGGACTTCAGGGAGCCCAGCCACAACGGCTGGCCCTCGGGCCGGTCCTGGCCGTAGGTGGCGAGCAGTGCCTGGGCCTCGATGGGGTCGCCGAGCCGGGTGCCGGTGCCGTGCGCCTCCACGGCGTCCACGTCGGCGGCCGACAGGCCGGCGTTGGCCAGGGCCTGGCGGATGACGCGCTGCTGCGCGGGGCCGCTGGGGGCGGTGAGGCCGTTGCTGGCGCCGTCCTGGTTGATGGCGGTGCCGCGGACGACGGCCAGGACGCGGTGGCCGTTGGCGCGGGCGTCGGAGAGGCGCTCGACGAGGAGCATGCCGGCGCCCTCGCCCCACGCGGTGCCGTCGGCGGCGGCCGCGAAGGGCTTGCAGCGGCCGTCGGCGGCGAGGCCGCGCTGGCGGCTGAAGGAGAGGAACGAGCCGGGGCTCGCCATGACGGCGGCGCCGCCGGCGAGTGCCAGGGAGCATTCGCCGTTGCGCAGGGCCTGGACGGCGAGGTGGAGGGCGGCGAGCGAGGAGGAGCAGGCCGTGTCGACGGTGACGGTGGGGCCTTCGAAGCCGAAGGTGTAGGCGATGCGGCCGGAGGCGACGCTCGCGGCGTTGCCGGTGACGAGGTAGCCCTCGAACCCGTCGGCGGCGTCTTCGAGGCGGGGGCCGTACTCCTGGGTCTCGGCGCCCACGAACACGCCGATCTGGCCGCCGCGGAGTCCGGCGGGGTCGAGGCCGGCGCGGTCGAACGCCTCCCAGGAGGTTTCCAGCAGGACGCGCTGCTGGGGGTCCATCGCGAGGGCCTCGCGCGGGGAAATCCCGAAGAATGCGGCGTCGAATTGGTCGGCGTCGTGGAGGAATCCGCCTTCGCGGGTGTACGTGGTGCCGGCCCGGTCGGGGTCGGGGTCGTACAGCGCGTCCAGGTTCCAGCCCCGCCCGGTGGGGAATTCCGAAATGGCGTCGGTGCCGGTGGCGACGAGGTTCCAGAGTTCGTCGGGGGAATGCACGTCGCCGGGGAATCGGCAGCCGATTCCGACGATGGCGATCGGTTCGTCGCTGTTGACGGCGCGGGTGACGGGCGCCTCGGCGGGGGCGGTCCGGCCCAGCAGGAGGGCGTGGACGCGGTCGGCGAGGTGGGCGGGGGTGGGGTGGTCGAAGGCGAGGGTGACCGGGAGGCGCAGACCGGTTCCGGCGACGAGTCGGGCGTGCAGGTCGACGGCGGCGAGCGAGTCGAAGCCGAGGTCGAGGAACGAACGGTCGGCGTCGAGGACGGCGGGGGCCGCGTCCCGCAAGGTGGCTTTGACCAGGGAGGACACCCAGTCGAGGAGGGTCGCGCGCTGTTCGCCCTCGGTCAGGCCGGCCAGGCGCTCGCGCCACTGGGGCTGGCCCGCCGCCGGGTTGTCTCCGCTGCCGGTTCCGCCCTGGGCGCCCCGGGGGCCCTGGGGTTCGGGCGGAGTCCCGTCGGCCTCGGAGGAGCCGCCGATCTCGGGTGCGAAATCCTGGGACTCGTTAGACATCGCGCGCTCCACCACTCCGTACAGAGAACTCCAATACTGGTGAGACCCTGACACGGGAGAGGGGCGGCAGAAACCCCTAACAATCCCCCTAGGGGCCCCTAGGTGAAGGCCGCGGTAAGAAGCCTTGACTCTACGGGCGAGACTGACTCATGATGCCCCCGCAGTAAGGGCAATTGCAAGAATTCAGAAGGTTCTTGTCAAGGGTCCACGGCCCGGTCTTCCACCGCATCCTGATCTCGGGTGGGATACCGGGCTTCACTCTGTCCACACCACCCGAGAGGAAGTCTTGCCATGCGCGTTCTGTTAGTGACTTATCCGGCCATCGGGCACCTGTTCCCGACGGTTCCGCTGGCCTGGGCGCTGCGCTCGGCCGGTCACGACGTCCTGGTCGCCAGCTCGGGCGACGCACTGGAGGCGGCGAACGCCGGTCTGCACGTGGCCGACGTTTCCCCCGGTTTCCGTCTGGAGGAGTTCCTCCAGACGGAGTGCGGGGAGCTGATAGCGCGGCTGCGGCAGCCGGGCGAGATCGATCCGATGGACGGACTCAGACTGTTCGCCCAGCTCAACGACGCCCTCGCCGACGGCATCATGAAGACCGCCGACGCGTTCCGCCCCGACCTGATCGTGTACGAGCAGATCTTCGTGGCCGGCCTGATCGCGGCGGAGCGTCTCGGCATCCCGGCGGTCCAGCACGACTTCGGTTGTGTGCGGGCGACTCCGCTGCGCCAGCTGACGGTGGCGATGATGTCGGAGACGATGGCCCGGCACGGTGTGGCGGGCGTGCCGGACCGGGTACCGACGATCGACATCGCTCCGCAGAGCATGGTGGAGCCGGAGGTCGACGGCTGGGTGATGCGGCCGGTCCCGTACAACAGCGGTGCCGTACTGCCCGGTTGGGTACTGGAGCAGCGGTCGGGCCGCCCGCGGATCGGTGTCACCCTGGGTACGGCGACGGTCCACGTGAACGGTCTGGGTCCGGTCCAGCGGCTCGTGGCCGCCGCCCCGCAGGTGGACGCCGAGTTCGTGCTCGCGCTGGGCGAGGTCGAGACGGCCGAGCTCGGCGAACTGCCCGAGAACGTGCGGGTCGTGGGCTGGGTGCCGCTGGCGAAGCTGCTGGAGAACTGCGATGCGGCCGTTCACCACGGCGGTGCCGGGACGACGCTGGCCGCGCTCAACGCGGGAGTGCCGCAGCTGGTGCTGCCGGACGGCGCGGACCGCGGGATCAACGCCCAGTGCGTGCAGGACCGGGGCCTGGGCCTCAGCCGTTCGGCGGAGGACCTGGACGCGGAGCTGCTCACGCGGCTGATCACGGACGAGAAGATGGCCGTGGTGGCGCAGGAGGTCAGGGCCGAGATCGAGTCGATGCCGACGCCGGCGTCGCTGGTACCGCGGCTGGAGGAGCTGGCCCGCCGCTGAGCGGCACGGGGCCGGAGCTGATGCGGCAGGGGGCGGCGGGGGTTTCCCCGCCGGCCCTCGCCGTCGTCCGGAGCCGCGCGGCGGCTCGCCCGCTACATGCGGATCTCGGGCCGGTAGGCGTCGAGCCAGATCGCGGTGTCCAGGGCCCGCTCGAGGCCGTTGCGGGCGGCACCGCTCAGGGTCTCAGGGGCCGCCTTCACGGACTCGGCGAGCCAGTCCCGGCTGACGATCTGGAAGACCGGGCCGTCCTCACCGACGAGCTGCTTGGCGTGCTGCTGGAGCGCTTCGGCGTAGCGCCAGTCCTGGACGACCGGGTAGGGGCTCTTGACCCGTTCGACGACGGACTGCGGCAGCAGGTTCTTGGTCGCGCCGCGCAGCAGGCTCTTCTCCCGGCCGTCGTACGTCTTCATCGACCACGGCGTGTTGTAGACGTACTCCACGAGGCGGTGGTCGCAGAACGGCACGCGGACCTCCAGGCCGACGGCCATGCTCATGCGGTCCTTGCGGTCCAGCATCATCCGCAGGAAGCGGGTGAGGTGCAGGTACGACAGCACGCGCATGCGGTGCTCGTGGGGGGTCTCGGAGTCCACGCGGCCGACCTCGGCGACGGCGGTCGCGTAGTGGTCGGCGAGGGCCTCCAGCGGGTTGAGGGCGATCAGCGTGTCGAGGTTGTACATCTCGGCGGGCTGGGTGTTGGGGGTGGCGCCGATCATGCCGGCGGTGATCCAGGGGAAGGTGTCGCCCTCCTGGACCGCCGGGTTGTGCAGCCATCCGTAGCCGCCGAAGACCTCGTCGGCGGCCTCGCCGGACAGGGCGACGGTGGACCGCTCGCGGATGGCCCGGAAGAGCAGGTAGAGGGAGACGTCCATGTCGCCGAGGCCGGCCGGGCTGTCCCGGGCGATGACGACCTGGCGGCGCACCTCGGGGTCGGCGAGGGAGGTCGGGTCGAGCACGATGTCGGTGTGCTCGGAGCCAGCGTGGCGGGCCATCGCGGAGGCGAAGTCGGCGTCACGGCTGCCGTGCACGCCGGTCGGCACGAAGTGGGTGGACTCGCCGGTGAAGTCGACGGCGAAGGTGTGCAGCGGCCGGCCCTCGGTGGCCCGGTGGGCGGCGGCCAGGCCGGTGATGGCGCTGGAGTCGAGGCCGCCGGAGAGCAGGACGCAGGTGGGCACGTCGGCGACGAGCTGCCGGGCGACGGTGTCCTCCAGGAGCTCCCGTACCCGCTCGACCGTGGTGTCGAGGTCGTCGGTGTGCTCGCGGCTCTCCAACCGCCAGTAGGTGTGGCTGCGGATGCCGGCGCGGTCGACGGTGACGACGGTGCCGGGCACCACCTCGACGACGTCGTCCCAGATGGTCTCGCCGGGCGGCCGGTTGAAGGCGATGAACTCGCGCAGGCCTCGGGCGCCGACCACGGGCTTGGCCAGCGGGTTGGCGAAGATCGCCTTGGGTTCGGAGGCGAACAGCACCCCGTCGGCGGTGCGGTGGTAGAAGAGCGGCTTGACGCCCATCCGGTCTCGGACCATGACCAGCTTCTGGGCGCGGCCGTCCCAGACGGCGAAGGCGTACATGCCGTTGAGGCGGGAGGCCATAGCCTCGCCCCACTCCAGGTAGGCGTGGAGGACGACCTCGGTGTCGCTGGAGGTCCGGAAGCGGTGGCCGCGGCCGCGCAGTTCCTCGCGGAGCTCGCGGAAGTTGTAGACCTCGCCGCTGTAGGTCAGCGCGACGCGGCCGTCGGGGGTGGCGGCCTCCATCGGCTGGACGCCGCCCTCCAGGTCGATGATGGCGAGCCGGCGGTGACCGAGGGCGGCGGGGCCGTCGATCCAGCTGCCTCCGGCGTCGGGACCCCGTCCCGTCAGCGTCCGGACCATGTCGTCCAGGGTGGTGGTCTCCTGGGCCAGATCCCGTTCGTAGGCGATCCAGCCGGCGATGCCGCACATGCGATGCTCCTCGGTCTTCGCGGCGCTTCCCGGCGGCTCGGTGCAAACGGCTCCTCGCCCCGGTCCGGGGCCTGGGTGTTCGGACACCTGCGGGGCCTCGACGCCCGACGGGCGCGCCTGTCCTCCCCGACCGTATTTTCCGGCGGTGTCGGGCCACATCCCCTACCGGCCCCTCAAGGTCCTGGTGGGGGCGGGGCCTGCGGAGGGCGCGGGCCCCGGCGGGGCGGGGCGGGTGTCCGGCCGCGGCTCAGGCGATCCCGGGCAGGCTGAGGTCCCACAGCCGGGCGGGCAGGTCCCGCCGCCGTTTGACCTGCAACTTGCGGTAGATCCGGGTCAGGTGCTGCTCGACCGTGGAGACGGTGACGTACAGCTTGCCGGCGATCTCCCGGTTGGTGTGGCCGCGGGCCGCGAGGAGCGCCACCCGGGCCTCCGCCTCGGAGAGCACCTCCGCCTCCCGGGGCGGGTCCGCGGCCTCCCGCCCCGCTGTGACGGGTTCGCCGTCGCCCTGGCCGGGCGTGAACTCCTGGCACAGCGGCTGCGCCCCGCAGGACTTCGCGACGTGCCAGGCCTTGCGGACGAGCATCCGGGCCCGGTTGAAGTCCCCGGCCGCGCGGTAGCCGCTGCCCAGCTCGCCCAGTGCCCTGGCCAGCTGGATGCGGTCCTCGCCCTGCTCCAGGGTCTCCACGGCCTCGGTGAGGCGCTTCAGCCGGTACGTGAGGTCACCGCTGGTGCGGGCGAGGGCGAACAGCAGGGCTCCGCGGGTGCGGCTGCCGGCGGCGCCCGCCTCCCGCTGCTTCTGCTGCTCGACGTACTCCCGGGCGCGCGGCACGTTGCCGAGGGCCAGCCAGGCCTCGGCGGCGTCCAGCCGCCACGGTACGAGTTCGACGGAGTCCATGCCCCAGCCCTGCATGCGCTCGCCGCAGGTGAGGAAGTCGCGCAGGGCGGCGTGGTAGCGGCCGGTCGCGAGGTGGCAGCGGCCCCGGGCGCGCAGGTAGTGCAGCCCGATCTGGGTCTCCAGCATCGTTTCGGGCACGGGCTGTTCGAGGAGGGATATGGCCTCTTCCAGGTTGCCCATCTGGGTCTCGGCCTCGATGAGGACGGCGAGCGGCAGGGCGATGCCCACGCCCCAGCACTGCACGGATATCAGCGACATGGCCTGGCGGGCCTGGGCGGCCGCGCCCGGCAGGTCGCCCTGCCTGAGGACGGCCTCGGCACGGACCACGCCGAGGGCCGCCTGCCAGGTCGGCGCGTTGCGGGCGGAACACTCGCCGAGGAGCCGGTCGGTCCAGGTGAGCGCGAGGTCGAGGCGGCCGGCGTAGACGAGGGCCAGCACGGCGAGGACGAGGGGGATGAGGGTGCGGTCGCTGAGGTGGTAGCGCTGGAGCACCCGGGTGGCCTCGGCGACGGCCGCTTCGCCCTGTCCGCCGCGCAGGGCGGTCCGCATGGCCTCGACGGCCGGGAGATGGGCGTCGTCGGGCATGGTGTACGGGGCGGGGGTGCGGGCGGCGGCGGTCCCGGCCGGGGTGCGCGGCGCTCCGGGCCGGTGGGTGCCCGGGAGGCCGGCGGCGGTGAACGCCTCCCGGACCGGGGGGCTGACCACGGAGAGCCAGCTCTGGGCTGCGGCGAGGGTGCCGGGGTCGTACGTGAAGGGCAGGCCGGCGTCCCGGGCTTCCTCCTCGGCGGCCTGGAGGCGGCGCACTTCCTCGCCCGCCTGCCGGGCCTCGCCCATCCAGGCCAGGCAGCTGACGGCGTGGAGGAGGTCGCGGTCGGTGAGCCGGCCCGCGCAGAACTCGCGGGACAGCTGCCGCAGGTGGCCCTCGGCGGCGACCGGGCTGCTGCGCCAGACGATGCTCACCAGGCGGGACTTCAGGGCGGTGCGCCGGGGGCCCTCGGGGCAGGAGTCGACGGCGAGTTCCCCGCAGCGCAGGGCCAGTTCGGGGTCGTCCTCGACGAGGGCGTACTCGGCGGCCTCCTGCAGGACGGGGATGGCCCACTCGTCCGCCGGCCTGCGGGTGGCGAGGAGGTGGCGGGCGACGTCGAGGGCGGGTGCGCCGTCCTGGTGCAGCAGGCGCGCGGCGCGTCCGTGGAGGGCGGCGAGCTCCCCGGGCTGGGTGGCCACCAGGACGGCGGCGCGGGTCGCGGGCGTACGGAAGGCGCCGTCGCCGAGGATCCCGCACCGGTTCAGGTCCTGTACGGCCAGTTCGACGGCCTTGATGTGGACGCCGGTGATACGGCTGAGCAGGGCGGGCGGGGCTGCGTCGCCGAGGACGGCGATGCCGCGGGCGACGGCGGGGATCTCGGGGTCGCCGCGGTGGAGGCAGTCCAGTACGGCGCGTTCGAAGTGCTCGGCGGGGGCGAGCGGCTGGAAGGGCTCGCTGCCGCCGAGGGCGGCCAGGCCGTCCTCCAGCAGGGCGTTGACCAGGACCGGGTTGCCGCCGGTGGCCTCCTGGCAGTCGGCGGACAGGCGCTGGGCGGCGGCGGTGGCGAAGTGGTCGGCGAGGATGCGGGCGGTGCCGTCCGCCGTGAGCAGGGGCAGCCGGACGCTGGTGCAGTTGGGCTGGCGCCGCAGTTCGGCGTGGAAGGCGAGCTGGGCGGGCAGCAGCCGCACGGCCTCGGAGAGGACGATCAGTACGCCGGCCTGCCGGACCCGGCGGGCCAGGCAGAGCAGGAAGGCGCGGGAGAGTTCGTCGCCGTGGTGGACGTCGTCCACGGCGATGACGAGGGTGCGGTCCCGGGCGATCCGCAGGAGCAGGGCGCACACGTGCGGCAGGACGCGCATGCCGGCCTCGGTGCCGCCGGTGGTGTCGGCGGCGCCGGATGTGCCGGTGGCGGGTGCGGCCACCGCGTCGAGCAGGGCGGTGGCCTCGGCGTGGACGGCGGGGTCCAGGGGTGCGGCGCTGTCGAGGATGCGGCGCAGGATGCCGAAGGGGAGGTGGCGCTCGGGCCGGGAGCCGGCGGCTTCCAGGACGAGCGTCCCTTCGGCGATGGCCTGTTCGGTGAAGTGTTCCAGCAGGGCCGTCTTCCCGGCGGCGGTGGGCCCGCTGATCACCGCGACGCGTCCGCGGCCCCGCCGCGCGCTGCCGAGCAGGTCGGTCAGCGTCTCCCACTGCTTCTCGCGCTCGGCCAGCCTTGCCACCTGTGCGTCCCTTTCCCCCGGGCTCTGTGAACCTGTCCTGCACTGCACTGCGTCACGCCTCCTCGTGGCCCGCCGGTCCGGCGGGGCGGGTACGGGGCGGGTGCGGTCGGGGCTCGGATGCCTCCCGGTGCGGAGGACTGTCCGGCACGGCCGTGGAACCCGCCTCGTCCGTTCGCCTTCCGGGCCGGCCGTTGGTCATGCGGCCCGGCCCGGATCGCGGCTCACCCCTTGCGGGTGGCCTCCGCGAGCTCCTCTGAAATGATCTTCAGGATCTGCGCCTGTTGTGGGGCGAGGAAGAAGTGGCCACCGGGGAAACGATGGATGTCGAATCCGCCCAGGGTGTGGCCTTCCCAGGCGTCCGCTTCCTCACTGCTGGTCCGGGGGTCGGACTCGCCGGTGAGTACGGTCACGGGTGCCTTCACCGTGTCCTCGGCGGCGGCGCGGTAGTTCTCGATGGCGGTGTAGTCGCTCCGAATGGCGGGCAGCACCATGCGGAGGATCTCCTCGTTGCCGAGAATCGCGGCGTCGGTTCCGCTGAGTTCCCGCATTTCGGCCACGATGCCGTCGTCATCGCGCAGGTGCACGGTTTCGTGGCGGAAACTCGACGGCGAGCGCCGCCCCGAGGCGAAGATGCGCACCGGGTCGATGCCGTGGTCGCGCTCCAGCCTGCGCGTGACCTCGAAGGCGAGGACGGCGCCCATGCTGTGGCCGAACAGGGCCAGCGGCCTGTCCACCCAGGGCAGGAGTGCGCTGGTCAGGGCGTCGGCGTAGGCACCGATGTCGGTGAACCCGGGCTCATGGCGGCGGTCCTGCCGTCCGGGGTACTGCACGGACAGGACGTCCACCGCCGGGGAGAGGGCCTGAGAGACGGGGAAGTAGAAGGAGGCCGATCCGCCGGCGTGCGGCAGGCAGACCAATCGGATCGGACTGTTGTCCGCGGCGTGATAGCGGCGGATCCAGCCGTCGGCATTCTGCATGTCGATCAAGGGGATGAAAACTCCGTTTTCCGGTCCGGACGCAGCACGCACGATCGATCTTCAGATCCGGCGCATTTCCTGCTTCCGCACACGCGTTCCGTTGATCTCATGTCTAGCAGAGCAACAATCCCTCGAGTACCCCTAGATCCGACCCCTACCAGGACTCGAGAATCCCCCTTCCCCGCCGACCGGACGGCCGGTTTTCCGCACGGATCCCGCAGGCCAGGAAGGGAACTCGGGGCCATGCAGACGAATTTCGGCCATCGGTCGGAATCAGCGCTTCCCCTTCCGCGGGGCCACGGGTTCCGGCGGCGCGGGGAACGGCGGGAGGGCCGGTTCGAACAGCCAGGCGGCGAGCAGTTCGTCCACCGGGCGGGGCGCGTGCCGCGCCACGTGGCCGGTGAACGCGGCGGTGGTGACCACTCCGTGGCGGTGCACGGCCGCCCAGTCGCGCAGCATGGGGAAGAACGCCGCGTCGCCCAGGGCGCAGCGGACCGCGTGGACGGCGAGCCCCCCGCGCTGGTACAGCCGGTCGTCGAACATCAGTTTCCGGCCCGGGTCGGCCAGCCGCAGGTCCTGCGGCTGCGCGGCCAGCAGCCGGTGTGCCGCGGCCGCCAGCTGGTGGGCCGTGCGGCCGCCGGAGTGCTCGGACCAGAGCCATTCGGCGTACTTCGCGAGGCCCTCGTTCAGCCAGATGTGCCGCCAGTCGGCGATGGTCACGCTGTTGCCGAACCACTGGTGGGCGAGCTCGTGGGCGACGAGGCGCTCCGAACCGCGCACGCCGTCCACGTGGTTGGCGCCGAACAGGGACATGCCCTGGGCCTCCACGGGGACGTCCAGTTCCTCGTCGGCGATGGCGACCGTGTACTCACCGAAGGGATAGGGGCCGAACAGGTCCTCGAACAGCCGCATCATGGCCGGCTGGCGGGCGAAGTCCCGGGAGAACCTCGGCAGCAGGTGCGGCGGCACGTGCGCGCTCTGCGCCACGCCGCCGAGGCCGGGGTCGCCGAGCAGCACCATCTGGTAGGTGCCGATGGCCAGCCCGACCAGATAGCTGGAGGTGGGCGCGGGCTGCTCGTACACCCAGGTGGTCGTGCTGGCGCGCGTGGTGCGGGTGAGGAGCCGGCCGCCGGCCACCACCGTGTACGCGGACGGCGTGTTGACCGAGAGCTGGTACGCGGCCTTGTCGGCGGGCCGGTCGTTGCACGGGTACCAGGACGGCGCCCCGACGGGCTGGCTGGCCACCAGCGCCCCGTCGGTCAGCTCCTCCCAGCCGAGGCCGCCCCAGGGGCTGCGCACCGGCTTGGGGTTGCCCGACCAGTTGACCTCCACGGTGAACGCGGCCCCGGCGTGCAGCGGCTTCGCCGGCCGGATCCGCAGCCTGCCGGCCCGGTGGCTGTAGTGCGGGACCCGGCCGTCCACGAGCACCCGCCCGAGCCGGAAGTCGGCCAGGTTGAGGTGGAACTCGGTGAGGGGCGCCCGCCCGGCGATCGCGCTGAGCCGGGCCGTGCCGGCCAGCCGGTTGGGGCCGGGACGGTACTCCACGGCGAGTTCGTACCGGTGCACGCGGTAACGGGGGTCACCGTTGTCCGGGAAATAGGGGTCGGATCCCGCTGTCTGCTGGCCGTTCACTGACGCTTCCGCTCCCTGCCGCCCGGTGCCCGCGGCGGCCCGTCACGACCGCCACGCCTCGATCGGATTGCCCAGCCAGCGGGAGTCGGCGGGGACGGACTCCCCGGCCATCACGAGGGAGGCCGGGCCGAGAGTGCTGCGCGCCCCCAGCGTGCTCCCCGGCAGGACGATTCCGCCCGGGCCCAAGGTGGCGCCCTCACGGAGGATCACAGTATCCGTCCGCAGGATCCGGTCGTGGAAGAGGTGTGTCTGCAGGACGCAGCCGCGGTTCACGCTGACGGCGTCACCGAGCACGACCAGGTCCGTCTCCGGCAGCCAGTAGCTCTCGCACCACACGCCCCGGCCGATGCGGGCCCCGAGGCCGCGCAGCCACAGCACCAGCAGCGGCGTGCCGGACAGTGATCCGGCCAGCCACGGCACGGCCAGGACCTCGACGAACGTGTCCGCCAGCTCGCCCCGCCACACGAAGCCGCTCCACAGCGGGTGCTCCCCGGGCCGGTGGCGGCCCACCAGCAGCCACTTCGCGGCCACTGCGACCGCGCAGGCGGCCGTGCCCGCGGCGAGCAGGACCACCCCGGAGAGCAGCGCCGCGCCCCAGGGGCCCGGGCCGCCCGCCGTGGCCGCGGCGCTCAGGACGGCCACGGCCAGGACGGCCAGCGCGGCCGAGCAGAACACCGGGACGAGCCGGCACAGCTCCACCGCGCCGCGCGCCCACAGCAGCCGCGCGGGCGGGTCGTACGTCCGGCTCAGGTCGGCGTCGGCCGCGGAGCGGGGCAGCCGGACGGGCGGCAGGCCCAGGTACGAGCTGCCCTTCTTGGCCTTCTTCGGGGTGGCGGACAGTACGCCGACCAGCCCGTCGTCCGGCACTGCGCGGCCCGGGGCGGTCATCCCCGAGTTGCCGAGGAAGGCCCGGCGGCCGATCTCGGAGTGGCCGATCCGCACCCAGCCGCCGCCCAGCTCGCAGGGCGCGGTCAGGGTGTCGTCGGCGAGGAATGCGCCGTCGCCCACGGTGGTGAGGCTCGGCAGGGCGAGCACGGTGGACACCTCCGCGCCCCGGCCGATCTTCATGCCGAGCAGCCGCAGCCACACCGGGGTGATCAGCCCGGCGTACAGCGGGAAGAGCGTGCCCCGGGAGAGGTCCATCAGCTGGGTGACCGTCCAGGCCTGCCAGGCGACCCTGCTGTGCGTCGGATGGCTCCCGGTGCGCAGCCCGATGCTGAGCGCGCGTACGGAGACCAGCACCAGCAGGGCGTACGCGCACCCGAACGCGAGAGCACCCGGCACCGCTGCGAGCAGTGCTCCGCCCAGCGCTCGGGCGGGCCCGGCGTCGGCGGGCACGAACCGGCCGGCCACGAGCAGCGCGGGCACGACGGCGGCCACCGGCAGGAGCGTCAGCCCGAAGCCGGTGACCCCGTACATGGCGCGCCAGTGGACCGACCGGGGCGGGCGCTCCCGGGGCCAGTTGTGCTTGGCGCGGCCGAGCTTGACCGCGGGCGCCCCGGCCCAGCGCTGGCCGGTCGGGATCTGCCCGGTCACCGCGGAGCCGGGGGCCACCTCGGCCCGCTTGCCGACCCGGGCCCCGGGCAAGAGCACGCTGCGGGTGCCGACGACCGCCCCGGCACCGACCTTGACCGGGCCGATCACCAGCCGGTCCCCGTCCAGCCAGTGCCCGGCGAGGTCGACCTCGGACTCGACGGCGCAGCCGCGGCCCAGTTTGAGCAGGCCCGTGACCGGGGGCAGGGAGTGCAGGTCAACGTCGGGGCCGACCCTGGCGCCGAGGGCCCGGGCGTAGCGCTCCAGCCAGGACCCGGTGAGCGCGGTGGCGCCGGCGCACTCGGCGAGCCGCTCGGCCGTCCACAGTCTCAGGTGCACGCTCCCGCCGCGCGGGTAGCGGCCGGGCTGGACGCCGCGCAGCAGCAGCCGGGCGCCGCCGGCGGCGATCGCGAGCCGGCCCGGTGGGCTGAAGAGCACGGCCGCTCCGGCGCCGACCAGCCACCAGGAGGCGGTCGGCGCCCACGGGTAGGGCCCGAGCCGGTGCAGGACGTTGCCCAGGGCCAGCAGGGCCACGGTCCAGCGCAGGCCGACCAGGGTGGCGAGCGGGAGCAGCAGGAGGCACTGCGCCAGCTGGGTGCGGGTGGGGACGGGGGCGACGGGACGGGCAGCGGCGTCTTCCTGCGCGGACTTCTCCAGCCGGCGGGCGAGCTTGCGCAGGGTGGGCTGCTGGTAGACGTCGAGGACGGCCACGCCGGGGTAGCGGGTGCGCAGCCGGGTGGTGAGCCGGGCGGCGGCGAGGCTGCCCCCGCCGATCGCGAAGAAGTCGTCGTCGGCGCCGGTGACGGGCACGCCGAGGGTCTCGTGCCACTGTTCGGCGAGCCAGGCCTCGGTGCCGTGCAGCTGCGCGGCGGGGCCGGTCGCGGTCTCCTGGTCGGGCAGTGGCCAGGGCAGTGCGTCCCGGTCGACCTTGCCGGAGGTGCGGGTGGGCAGTGCGTCGACGGGCGCCAGCAGCGGTACGAGGGCCGCGGGCAGGGCGGCCCGCAGCCGTTCGAGGGCCGCCGCCCGGTCCCAGCCGTCCTGGGTGACGAGGTAGCCGACCAGCAGCTGGGTGCCGCCGCGCGCGGTGCGGACGGCGGCGGCCGCGGCGCTCACCCCGGGCAGGGCCTGGAGTGCGGTGTCCACCTCGCCCAGCTCGATGCGGCGGCCGCCGAGCTTGACCTGGTCGTCGGCGCGGCCGAGGAAGACCAGGCCGTCGGGTTCCGCGCGGACGAGGTCGCCGCTGCGGTAGGCGCGCTGCCAGCCGAGGGCGTCCAGGGGGGCGTACTTCTCCCGGTCCTTGTCCGGGTCGAGGTAGCGGGCCAGGCCCACGCCGCCGATGACGAGCTCGCCGCTGCCGCCCATCGGTACCGGTTCGCCGGACTCGTCGACCACGGCCAGTTCCCAGCCGTTCAACGGCAGGCCGATCCGGACCGGGTCCTGGCCGGTCAGGAGCGAGGCGCAGGCGACGACGGTCGCCTCGGTGGGGCCGTACGTGTTCCAGACCTCGCGGCCCTCGGTGACCAGGCGCCGGCCCAGCTCGGGCGGGCAGGCCTCGCCGCCGAAGACCAGCAGCCGGACCTCGTCGAGGGTGTCGGGCTCCCAGAGCCCGGCCAGTGTGGGCACGGTGGAGACGACGGTGATCTCCTGTTCCACCAGCCACGGGCCGAGGTCGGCGCCGCTGCGCACCCGGGAGCGGGGTACCGGCACGAGGCAGGCGCCGTGCCGCCAGGCCAGCCACATCTCCTCGCAGGAGGCGTCGAAGGCGACGGAGAGGCCCGCCATGACCCGGTCGCCGGGTCCGATCGGCTCGTCGGCGAGGAACAGCGCCGCTTCGGCGTCCACGAACGCGGCGGCGCTGCGGTGGGTGACGGCGACGCCCTTGGGCTTGCCGGTGGAGCCCGAGGTGAAGATGATCCACGCGTCGTGCTCCGGCCCGGGGCGCGCGGCGCGGGCCGCCCTGCCCTGGGCCGGACCGGTGGCGACGGCCGCTTCCGTGGCGCCGGAGGTCTCTGCGGCTCCCGCGGCTCCCGTGGTCTCTGCGGCACCCTCGGCTGCCGAGGCCGGGGGCTCGAACGCCTCGATGCACTGCCCGGCTCCGAGCACGGCCCGCACCCCGGCTTCGGCGAAGACCAGCGCGGCGCGCTCGTCGGGGTCCTCGGCGTCGACCGGCACGTAGGCGGCGCCGGCGGCGAGCACCGCGAGGACCGTCGCGTACAGCTCGTTGGTGCCGGAGGGCACGCGGACGCCGACCCGGTCGCCCAGGCCGATCCCGGCGGCCGCGAGGGCGCGCCGACGGCGCTCGACCTCGGCGGCGAGGGCCCGGTAGGTCAGCCGGGCGGTGCCGTCGTCCAGGGCGAGCTCGTCCGGGTACGCCCGCACGGAGGCGTCGAACACGTCGACGAGGGTGCGCGGCGGGGCCGCGGGCCCGGCGCGGAACCGGGCGGACTTACCGCACTCCGTGCGCCCGTCCTCCTCGGCCGTCGTGCGGTCGTCGATCAGGGTGAGTTCACCGTGTTCGGGTGTGGCAGCCATCGGCCCTCACGTCTCGCACCCGGGCACGGCCGGGTTGTCGGAATATCCCGGTTCCGCCCGGGTTGCTCGGGTACAGCGCCAAACAGCCCGCCAGTTTAGTGCACCTGCGGGAAGGATCGACTGGTTCGACGCATTTCGGCCACTTGTAGGCGCATTGCGGCACCCTCTCCCGCGGCGTCGGCTCACATGCGAAGCGTTTCCGCTGTTCGACCCATCAGTTGCCAGGCAATTGTCGAATTCACAGCGCAGATGCAGGATGGGGCGCGAGGTTTCCCGCGGCGGGAACCGCCGGGCGGCCGGGCGACGGAGAGGGCGGGCTCCATGACCACGAGGACGACGCACACCCAGGCGAGCCGCGCCGGCGACGTCCACCACGGCCCCGTCGGGCCCGGCGACTCCGCTCGACGCCGCCGTCCGGACGAGCGGATCGCCCGGGCCGTCACCGAGGCCCTGGGCGGTGCCCGGAGGGTGCTCGACGTCGTGACGGGCGAGGCGCTGCCCTTCGCCGACGGGAGTTCGACGCGGCGACGGCGCTGTGCGGCCTGCCCCGGTGGTCCGACGTCCGGGCCGGCCTGCGGGAACTGCGGCGGGTGACCCGCGGGCCCGTGGTGATCCTCACCTGCGACCCCGCGCTGGTCCGGGACTTCTGGCTGTACCGGTACGCGCCGGAGGTCCTCGACGCCGAGGCCCGCCGCCACCCCACCGTCGGGAACCTCGCAGACGCGCTCGGGGGCACGGGCGCAGTGCGGACGGTGCCCATCCCGCCGGACTGCACCGACGCGTTCAACGAGGCGTATTACGGCCGTCCGGAGCTCTTCCTCGACCCGGCGGTACGGCAGGCGTGCCCGGCCTGGGACCTCGTCGACGACCGGGTCGGGGCGCGCTTCGAGGCGGCCCTGCGCCGCGACCTGGAATCGGGTGCCTGGGACGAGGCGTACGGCCACCTGCGCCCAGGGCGCGTACGAGGGCTCGCTGGTGGTCGTCCGCGCGATCCCGTAGCCCGGCGGCGGCCGTCAGCCGGGTATCAGGAGCAGCGGGACGGGGTCGCCCGGCGTCCAGTCCGGCGGGATCGCGGCCAGCGCGTCGGCCACGGCCGCGCCCTGCAGGAACGCCGCCCGGTGCCCGTCGGCGACCTCGGCCCCGCCGCCGTCCCACGCGACGGGCACCAGGCGGGTCAGCCCGGGCGCGGGCCGGACCGGGCCCCGTACCGGGACGCGCGGCAGGGACGCGAGGGTGCGGCCGCTCAGGGCGGCGAGCAGCGGGCCGAGCAGGGTGTGGGCGGCGGCCAGGGCCGCGTACGGGTTTCCGGGCAGCCCCACCAGCCAGCGGCCGCCGTCCAGCCCGGCCAGCAGCATCGGGTGCCCGGGGCGGCAGGCGACGGTGTCGACGACCGTCCGGGCCCGGGCCCCGGCCAGCAGCCGGCGCAGCTGGTCCGTGGCACCGACGGAGGTGGATCCCGTGACCACGACGACATCGGCGTCCCGCATCCCGTGGACGGCCCCGGCCAGCAGCCCGGCCGGCCGGTCGGGGACGTGCCGCACCTCGACGGTCTCGCCGCCGAGGGAGGCGACCAGCGGCGGGAGCAGCGGCCCGAGGGCGTCGCGCACCCGGCCCGGCCCCGGCCTGCCGGCATGCTCCAGCTCGTCGCCCGTGACCAGCACGCCGACCCGGGGCCGCGGCCGTACGGCCAGGGTGTCGTGGCCGCAGGACGCGGCGAGGCCGAGGAGCGCCGGCCCGATCCGGCTGCCCGCCGGGGCGAGGCGGGCGCCGGCCGCGGCGTCCTCGCCGGTCCGCCGGACGTGCCGGCCCGACGGCGGTACGGGACCGGACACCCGGCCGTCCCCGTCGACCCGGGCCACCTCCAGCGGCAGCACGGCGCACGCCCCGACCGGCACCGGGGCCCCGGTGGACACCCCCACGCACTCCCCCGCGCCCAGGACGCCCGTCCAGGCGGCACCCGCCCGGACGGTCCCGCGGACGCGCCACGGGCCGGCGCCCGCCACGGCGTAGCCGTCCATGGCGGCCGTGTCGAACGACGGCAGCGGGTGCAGGGCGCACAGGTCCTCGGCGAGGGTGAGCCCGGCTGCGCCGCGCAGCGGCACCGCACGGGCGGGCACCGGCCGGGCCGGGGCGCCGTGGGCCAGCACCCGCGCCTGCGCCCAGGGCACCGCCCGGGCCGGGTCGCAGGAGCGGGCGACGGCGGCCGGGGCGGGGTCGGTCACGGTCTCGGTCTCGGTCACGGCAGGCATGGACACGACTGTCGGGCCGCCGCGTTTCCTGCCGCTGCCGGGCGGATTGCGGTTGCGCTCCGGCTCCCTCACAGCTGCCGCCCCCCGCCGGTGAACCCGCGACCTCCGCGCCGGTGACGTCCCGAGGACGGGACGGTCTGGCATATGCGGCCCCTCTCGGCGCACCTTGCTTGAACGCCACCCCGAGCGGCCTCGGCGGCTCGCACACGAGGAGTGAGAGATGGCGGTCGTCGTCGTGCGGCATGCTGCATCCGGGACTCCGCCGACCGTGCGCAAGGTGCTCGCCGACGCCGGCCTCTCCGTCCGGACGGTCATCGTGGCCGACGGCGAGGACGGGCCCGCGGGCGACCTCAGCGGCATCGCCGGCCTGATCGTCCTGGGCGGCCCCCGGTCCGCGCCACCGCACGGCCCGCCCGCCCTCGTACGGGACGCCCTCTGTGCGGAGGTGCCCCTGCTGGCGCTGGGCGCCGGTGCGCGGCTGCTGGCGGAGCCGGCGGGCGCGGTGCGGGTGCGGCCCCCGCTCGCGGTGCTCGGGCCGCGGGCCGGTCCGTGGAGCTCACCCCGGCTGCCGCGACCGACCCGCTGTTCGCCGGAGCCGCCCGCCCCGCCCCCGGAACGCGGCCGGCTTCCGAGCCCCTCGCGCTGCCTGCCGACGCGGTCGTCCTGGCCTCCTGCGACGGCTACCCCGAGCAGGCGTTTTCCGGATCGGGCCCAGCGCCTGGGGCGTACGGTTCCTCCCGCAGGACGGACCCGCAGCAGACCGCACCGGGGGCCCGGACCCCGCCCGCGCCCACGCCCCCGACCCATGGGGCGAGGCGCTCCTCGGTCGGTTCGCGGCCCTCGTGGCGGCCGGGCCGAACACACCGCCACCCGGGCCTTCTTCACCCTCCGCGCCGCGGCCTGGGAGGAGCAATTCGCGTGCCAGACCCCGGCGTACGAGGCCGCCGTCGCCCGGATGCGGCTGGCGGCCGGCGGGCCGGCCGTGGACCTGGGCTGCGGCACCGGGCGGGCCATGCCCGCACTGCGCGCCCAGGTCGGCCCCGGCGGCCGGGTACTGGGGGTCGACGTCACCCCGGCCATGCTGACGGCCGCCGCCCGGCACGGCCGCACCCACCACGGCCGGCTCCTCGCCGCCGACTGCACCCGGCTCCCGCTGCCCGGCGGGTCCGTGCACGGCATCTTCTCGGCCGGCCTCCTCGACCACCTCCCGGACCCGGGCGCCGCGCTCCGCGAAGGGGCCCGCGTCACCGCCCCGGACGGCGTCCTGCTCCTGCTCCACCCCTCCGGCCGGGCCGAACGGGCCGCCCGGCACGGCCGCACCCCCGATCCGGACGACCTCCTCGCGGAACACCGGTTCCTGGCCCGCGCCGCTCCCCGCTCCTGACCGCCTCCGTCGAGCCTGACCGCCTCCTCGAGCAGAAGTGCGCCGGGCTGCGGCCACGCCCACACTGGCAGGATGAGGCGCACGCCCGCGGTGTCGCTCTGCACGGCCTGCCTGATCGGCGCAGCCCTGCCGGCCGGGTCCGGCGCGGCTGCGACCTCCGCCGCCCCCGCTGCGACCTCCGCCGCTCCTGCGGCCACCGCCCCGCGGGCCTGCGTCGGTTCACCCGCGCCCGTCCCCGCCCACGGCGACGCCCGCCGGGTCCTCGACATCGCGGAGCGGGCCAAGCGGGAGTTCGGGCTGAACGCGGTGGTCCTGAAGGTGACCTCACGCGGCCAGGAGGTGCTCACCTCGGCCCTCGGCGAGTCGATGACGGGCGTTCCGGCCGATCCGTCGATGCACTTCCGCACCGGCTCCGTCGGCATCGTCTACATGGCGACCGTCCTGCTGCAGCTCGTCGAGGAGGGCCGGGCCTCGCTCGACGACCCGGTGTCCCGCTGGGTGCCGGACGCACCGCACGGCTCGGAGATCACCCTCAGGATGCTCGGCAGCTCCACGTCCGGCCTCCACGACTACGTCACGAACCCGAAGTTCATCGCGGAGTACGAGGCGGCGCCGTTCCGCGCCTGGACCCCGGCGGAGGTCCTCAAGATCGCAGCGACTCCCCCGCTCCTCTACGAGCCGGGGACCAACTGGAACTACTCGCACGCCAACTTCGTCCTCCTCGGGGCCGCGTTGGAGAAGATCAGCGGCCAGCGCCTGGACCGGCTGCTCGCCGCACGCGTCTTCGGCCCGCTGGGGCTCGGCCAGACCACCAACCGGTTCACGCCGCAGATCCCGGAGCCCGTCCTGCACGCCTTCACCGCCGAACGCGGCCGCTACGAGGAGTCGACCTTCTGGAACCCCTCCTGGACCACGGCCCCGGGAGCGGTCCTGGTCCAGGACGTCTGCGATCTGGAACGGTCGGCCCGCGGCATCGGCACCGGTGAGCTGCTGTCCCAGAAGTCCTTCCGGACCCAGCTGGACCCGGGCACGGTCGGCCTGGGGCACGCGACGGCCTCCTGCCCGGCCAGCGTCTGCCTCCTGACCAACACGCCGTCCCGGCACTTCGGCTTCGGGGTGATCGTGGTCAACGGCTGGATCACGACGAACCCGTCCTTCTCCGGGTACGCGGCCGTCCAGGCCTACCTGCCGGCGCAGCAGCTGTCCATCGCGGTCAGCGTGACGCAGGGTCCCGAGAGCCCCGAGGGCAACTCGGCCCAGACCATCGCCGAACGCATCGCCGCCGCCCTCGCCCCCGGTCACCCGCTCAAGGTGCCCTGACGCGGATTCTTCCAGGCGTGTTCTCACCGCTCCGCGGTCCGCCGTGCGCGACCATACGGACAAAATATCCAAACAGGAAGAAGGATGGACGTGTCCGGCAGCGAGAGCGAGAACCCGGCAATCCCCTCCCCCACCCCTACGGCGACCCGGCCCAGGACCAACCAGGACTGGTGGCCGAACCAGCTGGACCTCCAGGTCCTGCACCAGAACTCGCCCCTCGCCGATCCCATGGGCGAGGACTTCGACTACACGGAGGAGTTCAAGACCCTCGACGTCGACGCGCTGAAGCGGGACGTCTTCGAGGTGATGACGACGTCACAGGACTGGTGGCCGGCGGACTACGGCCACTACGGGCCGCTCTTCATCCGGATGAGCTGGCACGCCGCGGGCACGTACCGCATCGCCGACGGCCGGGGCGGGGGCGGCGCCGGCGCCCAGCGCTTCGCCCCCCTCAACAGCTGGCCGGACAATGCGAGCCTCGACAAGGCACGCCGCCTGCTCTGGCCGGTCAAGCAGAAGTACGGGCGGAAGATCTCCTGGGCCGACCTGCTGGTCTTCGCCGGCAACTGCGCACTGGAGTCCATGGGGTTCAAGACGTTCGGATTCGGATTCGGCAGGCAGGACATCTGGGAGCCCGACGAGGTCTTCTGGGGGCCCGAGGACACCTGGCTCGGGGACGAGCGCTACAGCGGCGACCGGGAACTCGCCCGGCCCTTCGGCGCCGTGCAGATGGGGCTGATCTACGTGAACCCGGAGGGCCCCAACGGCAACCCGGACCCGGTGGCCGCCGCGCGGGACGTCCGCGAGACCTTCGCGCGCATGGCGATGAACGACGAGGAGACGGCGGCGCTCATCATCGGCGGCCACACCTTCGGCAAGTGCCACGGCGCGGTCGACTCCCAGTACATCGGCCCGGAGCCCGAGGCCGCCCCCGTGGAGCAGCAGGGCCTCGGCTGGCGGAACACGTACGGCAGCGGTAGCGGCTCCGACACCCTCACCAGCGGGCTGGAAGGCGCGTGGACCACCGCGCCGACCCGATGGGACAACGGCTACCTGGACAACCTGTTCCGGTACGAGTGGGAGCTGACCCAGAGTCCCGCCGGCGCCAACCAGTGGAAGCCCAAGGACCCCGAGGCGCAGGACATCGTGCCCGATGCGCACGACCCGGCGAAGCGGCACGCCCCGATGATGCTGACGACGGACCTCGCACTGAAGGTGGATCCGGTGTACCGGCCGATCGTGCAGCGCTTCCACGAGCACCCGGACGAGCTCGCGACCGCTTTCGCCAAGGCCTGGTACAAGCTGCTGCACCGCGACATGGGGCCCGCCTCGCGCTACCTCGGCCCGTGGGTCCCGGAGCCGCAGCTGTGGCAGGACCCCGTCCCCGAGGTCGACCACGACCTGGTCACGGACAAGGACGTCGCCGCCCTCAAGGACAGCATCCTCGGCTCCGGGCTGCCGGTGTCCCACCTGGTGGCCGCCGCCTGGGCGTCGGCGGCGAGCTTCCGCGGCACCGACAAGCGCGGCGGCGCGAACGGGGCGCGCATCCGGCTCGCCCCCCAGAAGGACTGGGAGCCCAACAAGACGCCCGAACTGGCCGCGGTGCTCCAGACCCTGGACGGGATCCGGCGGGACTTCGACGCCGCGCAGTCCGGCGGGAAGCGGGTGTCGCTGGCCGACCTGATCGTGCTGGGCGGGTGCGCTGCCGTCGAGCGGGCGGCGCGGGACGCCGGGCACGACATCACGGTCCCGTTCGCCCCGGGGCGCACGGACGCCACGCAGGAGCAGACCGACGTCGACTCGTTCGCCGTGCTGGAACCGGCCGCGGACGGGTTCCGCAACTACGTGCGGGCGGGCGAGAAGCTGCCGCCGGAGACCCTGCTGCTGGACCGGGCCAACCTGCTGACGCTGACCGCTCCCGAGATGACCGTGCTGGTGGGCGGCATGCGGGCGCTGAACGCCAACGTCAGGCAGTCCCCGCACGGCGTGTTCACCGACCGGCCGGGGACACTGACGAACGACTTCTTCGTCAACCTGCTGGACATGGGCACGCAGTGGACGCCGTCCGCCACGGTCGAGAACGGGTTCGAGGGCCGGGACCGGGCCACGGGCGGGGCCAAGTGGACGGCGACCGCCGTCGACCTCGTCTTCGGCGCCAACTCCCAGCTCCGGGCCATCGCGGAGGTCTACGCCTCGCAGGACGGGGAGGAGAAGTTCGTGCGCGACTTCGTCGCCGCCTGGGACAAGGTCATGACCCTCGACCGGTTCGACCTGGTCTGATCCCCCGGGGCCCCGGGTTCCGGTGTCCGGGGCGGCCGGTCCCGACCCGGCCGGCCCGGACACCCTGGGTGCGCCCCGGCGGACGCCCCCGCTCAGTCCTCGGGCAGGACGTTGCCGTCCTCGTCGAGCGGCGGGTGGATCCGTGCCGGGTCCTGGGTGTTGAGGTCGGTCGGGCGGGGGCCCTCGGGCCCGTCGGGCCCCCAGCGCAGCAGACGGCGGGTGCGGGCGATCCGGTACACGGTGCCCCGGAACTCCAGCCGGTTCACCCGGCCGGCCCGGAGCCGGTCGGCGGCCTCGGCGTACGCCGCGAGCTCCGCGGCGTGCCGGTCCGCCCGTCCGCCGGCGGCCGCCGTCCGGGTACGGGCGTCAGTGTGCGTGTCGGTGCTCACGGGGATGAGGCCGCGCATCCGCGGCCACGCCCAGGTCAGCCCGAACTCCAGCGACCTGCGGGCCGCGTGCGCCGTCGGGTGCGGGCCGCTGACCGGCTTCCAGCCGCCCCTCGACTGCTCCACGACCGTGAACGTGGGCGGCAGGAGCAGCACGTCCGGGTGGGTGTCCAGCGCCTGCCGGGAGTCGGCGCGCACGTCTGCCGGGAACCGGTCGCCGACGTAGTGCAGGCCGCGCAGGGCCAGCTGCTCGACGGCCTGGGTCGGGGTGACCGGGGCGTCCGGGTCCAGGACCAGGTCCGCGTCGACCTTCGGCTCCGCGGCGTTGCGGGCCCAGTCCGGGACCGGGGGCTCCGGGTCGGTGGGGCGCGGCTCCTCGATGCCGCCCGGGCCGGCGCCCGCGTACTCCTCGGCGCGCACGATGCGGTAGCGGTCGCCGGCCGCGACGAGTTCGTCGACCCGCCCGGTCTCCAGCCGGGCGACCGCGGCCAGCAGGTCGCGCCGCTCCGCCCGGTCCTTCGCCTCGTCCTTCGCACGGAACCACAGCTTCGAGTTCAGGCTGTCGCGTGCCAGCTGCGGGCAGCCGGCCGCGACGGCGACCACCACCCGCCACCGCGGCCCGTCCCCGGGGCGCTGTGCCGCCACCCCGAACAGCGGGCCGCGCACGGCCACGTCGCCCGCACGCACCACGGCGTCGACGGCGTCGGCTTCCGCTGCGGCCTCCACCGGCTCCACCGGCACGCGCACCACCATCGGCCGCGGCCGGTCCGGCCCTGTATCCCCACGGTCCATGCGCCCATCCTGCCGAGCGGAGCACGGCTCCGTGGCGGTTTCGGCGTTCCCGCCCCTCGGCCGGGTGGCGCGGGCGGGAGCGCCGCTACGGTGGCCCGGCGGCGTCGGCGGCCCCGGCGGCCCTGGCGCAGGCGGGGCACAGGCCCCGGTAGACCACGTCGGCCCGCGTGACGGTGAAGCCGAACCGTTCGGAGGCGGGCAGGTCGGCCAGCGGGTCGCCGGCCGGGTGGACGTCGCGGATCTCGCCGCAGCCGGAGCACACCAGGTGTTGGTGTGGACGGCGCGCGTTGGGGTCGTAGCGTTTCGCGCGGCCGTCCGTCGTCACCTCGGCCACCTCACCGAGCGCGACGAGCTCGCCGAGGGTGTTGTAGACGGTCGCGCGGGAGACCTCCGGCAGCCGGGCGGTGGCCCGTAGCAGCACCTCGTCCGCCGTGAGGTGGATGTGCTCGCCGTCCAGTACCTCCGCGACCACCCGGCGCTGGGCCGTCATCCGCCAGCCGCGTCCGCGAAGCCGCTTCACCAGGTCGCTCATGCCCCACCAGCCTAAACGCGCCTCGTTCGACCAATGAATCCGTACAGATTTGGTTGCCGCATTGACTTGGACTAGGTCCATCGTAGGATCAGTTCCGGCGACAACCAAGGGACAGGACGGCGGCGGCGAGAGCGCGTGACGGTGGCGAGACCCGGTCCCGGCGAAGGAGCCCGCCGCTGCCCCTGCCCCACCCCTCGCAGTTCCCGAGCACCGTGGTCCACCCAGTCCGGAAGGATTCCGAGGATTCCCATGCCTGAGAACGATGAAGCAATCGTCGTGGACGCGAAGACTGAAGGCGCCGGAGGCTGCCCGGTCGCGCACGAGCGGGCCCCGCACCCGACTCAGGGCGGCGGAAACCGCCAGTGGTGGCCGGAGCGGCTCAACCTGAAGATCCTCGCCAAGAACCCGGCCGTGGCCAACCCTCTCGGCGAGGGGTTCGACTACGCCGCGGCGTTCGGGACGCTCGACCTGCCGGCGGTGAAGCGGGACATCGCCGAGGTGCTGACGACCTCGCAGGACTGGTGGCCGGCCGACTTCGGCCACTACGGCCCGTTCATCATCCGGATGGCCTGGCACAGCGCGGGCACGTACCGGATCAGCGACGGCCGCGGCGGCGCCGGTGCCGGTCAGCAGCGCTTCGCCCCGCTGAACAGCTGGCCGGACAACGCCAACCTCGACAAGGCGCGCCGCCTGCTGTGGCCGGTCAAGAAGAAGTACGGCCAGAGCCTGTCCTGGGCCGACCTGATGATCCTCGCCGGTAACGTCGCCCTGGAGACGATGGGCTTCGAGACCTTCGGCTTCGGCGGCGGCCGCGCGGACGTCTGGGAGCCCGACGAGGACGTGTACTGGGGTCCCGAGACCACCTGGCTCGACGACCGGCGCTACACCGGCGACCGGGAGCTGGAGAGCCCCCTCGGCGCGGTCCAGATGGGCCTGATCTACGTCAACCCGGAGGGCCCGAACGGCAACCCGGACCCGATCGCCGCGGCCCGCGACATCCGCGAGACGTTCCGCCGGATGGCGATGAACGACGAGGAGACCGTCGCCCTCATAGCCGGCGGCCACACCTTCGGCAAGACCCACGGCGCCGGCCCGGCGGACCACGTCGGCGCCGACCCCGAGGGCGCCCCGCTGGAGCAGCAGGGCCTCGGCTGGAGCAACTCCTTCGGCACCGGCAAGGGCGGCGACACCATCACCAGCGGCCTCGAGGGCGTCTGGACCAACACCCCCACCGCCTGGGACAACAGCTTCTTCGAGATCCTCTTCGGCTACGAGTGGGAGCTGTTCGACAGCCCCGCCGGCGCGCAGCAGTGGCGGCCGAAGGAGGGTGCCGGCGCCGGCACCGTCCCCGACGCGCACGACGCGTCGAAGAGCCACGCGCCGACGATGCTGACGACCGACCTCTCGCTGCGCTTCGACCCGGTGTACGAGTCGATCTCTCGGCGCTTCCTGGCGGACCCCGCGGCGTTCGCCGACGCCTTCGCCCGGGCCTGGTTCAAGCTGACCCACCGCGACATGGGCCCCGTCGTGCGCTACCTCGGCCCCGAGGTCCCCTCCGAGACGCTGCTGTGGCAGGACCCGCTGCCGGGGCGGACGTACGCGCTCGTCGACGCCGGGGACGTCGCGGACCTCAGGTCCCGGATCCTCGACTCGGGCCTGTCCGTCTCCGAGCTGGTGTCCACCGCGTGGGCGGCGGCCTCGTCCTTCCGCGGCAGCGACAAGCGCGGCGGCGCCAACGGCGCCCGCATCCGGCTCCAGCCGCAGAGCGGGTGGGAGGTCAACGAGCCCGACCGGCTGTCGGCGGTGCTGCGGACCCTGACCGGCATCCAGGAGGCCTTCAACGACGGCCGGGCCGACGGCAAGCAGGTCTCGCTCGCCGACCTGATCGTCCTCGCCGGCAACGCGGGCGTCGAGACGGCGGCCGCGGACGCGGGCTTCGAGGTGGACGTCCCGTTCACGCCGGGCCGCGTGGACGCCGCGCAGGAGCAGACGGACGTCGAGTCGTTCGCCGCGCTCGAACCGACCGCGGACGGGTTCCGCAACTACCTCGGCAAGGGCAACCGGCTGCCCGCCGAGTACCTGCTGCTCGACAAGGCGAACCTGCTGACCCTGAGCGCTCCCGAGCTGACCGTCCTCGTCGGCGGCCTGCGCGTCCTGGGCGCGAACCACCAGCAGACGTCCGTCGGCGTCCTCACGACGACGCCCGGCGTCCTCACCAACGACTTCTTCGTCAACCTGCTCGACCTGGGCACGACGTGGAAGGCGACCTCCGAGGACGCGCACACCTTCGAGGGCCGCGACGCCGCGACCGGCGCGCTCAAGTGGACCGGCAGCCGTGCCGACCTCGTCTTCGGGTCGAACTCCGAGCTGCGCGCCCTCGCGGAGGTCTACGCGAGCGACGACGCCGGGCGGAAGTTCGTGGACGACTTCGTCGCGGCCTGGCACAAGGTGATGGAGCTGGACCGCTTCGACCGCGCCTGACGGCGTCCGCGCCGGACACCCCCGAGGGACTCCGCGTGGCGGGGCCGCCACCAGGGGTGTCCGGCGCCCCGCCCGGGGGAGGGAACGCCCCGGCGCGGGTAGAAAGGGGTACGGAGGACCCGTGCCATGAACCGGACCGACTGGCTGCTCACCCCGCCCGAGCGCGGCAACCCCGCGACGCGCCTCGACCGCCGCCGGCCCGGGGGCACCGCCTGGTCGGACGGGAACGACGTCCGACCGGTGGTGCACGGCGCCGCGTACTTCGCGGAGCTGCTGGAGCGGATCGACGCCCAGCGGGCCGGCGACCTGCTCCTGTTCACCGACTGGCGCGGCGACCCCGACGAACGTCTCGGCCGGCACCACCCCGGCCGGGACGGGGGCGCCCACCGGCGGGGCACCGAGGTCGGCGCCGTCCTCGCCCGGGCCGCCGAGCGCGGCGTCATCGTCAAGGGCCTGGTCTGGCGTTCCCACCTCGACCGCCTGCAGTTCAGCGAGACGGAGAACCTGCACCTCGGCGTGGAGATCGAGGAGGCCGGCGGCGAGTGCCTCCTCGACATGCGGGTGCGCCCCGGCGGCTCGCACCACCAGAAGATGGTCGTCCTGCGCCACCCCGGCCGCCCCGGGCTCGACATCGCCTATGTCGGCGGGATCGACCTGTGCCACAACCGCAACGACGACCGCAGCCACCTCGGTGATCCCCAGGCCGTGCCGATGGCCGGGGCGTACGGGCCGCACCCGCCCTGGCACGACGTGCAGCTCGCCCTGCGCGGGCCGGTGGTCGGCGACGTCGAGGCCGTCTTCCGCGAGCGCTGGCAGGATCCCTCACCGCTCTCCCGCAGCCCCGTCACCCGCCTGAGGGAGCTCCTGCACCACGAGGACACCGACGCGGACCGCCTGCCGCCGCAGGGCCCCGACCCCGAGCCGTGCGGCACCCACACCGTCCAGGTGCTGCGCACCTACCCGAACCGGCTGCTGCGCGGCTACCCCTTCGCCCCCGACGGCGAGCGCAGCATCGCCCGCGGCTACCTCAAGGCCCTGCGCCGGGCCCGCTCCCTGATCTACCTGGAGGACCAGTACCTGTGGTCGCCGCGCGTCGTGGCCTGCTTCGCCCACGCGCTGCGCGTCAACCCCGGGCTGCGGCTGATCGCGGTCATCCCCTCGCTCCCCGAGCAGGACGGCCGGCTGACCCTTCCCATGAACCTGATCGGGCGGATCAGCGCCCTGGACCGGCTGCGCCGGGCGGGCGGCCCCCGGGTCGCCGTCTACGGGCTGGAGAACCACGCCGGCACTCCCGTCTACGTGCACGCGAAGGTGTGCGTCATCGACGACGTGTGGGCGTCGGTCGGCTCCGACAACATCAACCTCCGCTCGTGGACCCACGACTCCGAGCTCAGCTGCGTCGTCCTGGACGACACCCCGGACCCGCGTCAGCCCCGCGACCCGGGCGGCCTCGGCGACGGCGCCCGCGGATTCGCCCGCCGGCTCCGTCTGGAGCTGTCCCGCGAGCACCTCGACCTCGGTCCCGATCCGGTGCCGGACGCGGCGCCCGATCCGGTGCCGGACGCGGTGCCGGACGCGGGCGGCGGGGCGCCCACCGCCGACGACGCCCTGTGCGACCCGGTCGCCGCCTTCCACTCCTTCGCCTCGGCCGCGGCCGACCTGGACGCCTGGTACGCCGACGGCTGCCGCGGACCGCGCCCGCCCGGCCGGCTCCGCAGCTACCGCCCGCCGGAGCTGGCTCCCACGGCCCGGGCCCTGGCCACTCCCCTGCACCATCTGCTCGTGGACCCGGACGGCCGCCCGCTGCGGCTGCGTCGCCGCAACGCCTTCTGACCCGGGTCGGCGGGGACGTCACAGTCCGCAGCACTTCTGGACCGCGCGCCGCGTGTGTCACTCTGGCACGGCGAACCGGGTCACCCACATGCCGTACGGCCCGGCCCACCGACAGGAAACGCACCCGCCATGCCCCTGCCCTTCCTGCCCTCCCTCCCCCGCGCCGTACCCGTTGCCGTGGCCGGCGCCGCAACCGTCCTGCTGGCGGCCTGCGCCCCCGAAGCCTCCGCGCGCGCCGCGGCCCCCACCACGGCGCTCCCCGCCAGGACGACCGCAGCCGCGGCCGCGAGCGCTGCGGGCCCGGCGTCGCAGCCGCCCGCGCCGTCCCTGCTGTCGATCCCGTCGATCGGCGTCTCCGGGCTGCGCGTGGAGCCGTACGAGGGCACGACGGACGACGCCTCCGGGACCCGCATCCAGGACCGCGGCCACGCGGCCAGCCCGTACGGGGAGCGGGGCGGCGTGGGCCCCGGCCGGGTCGGGAACTTCCTGGTCACGGCCCACCGCATGTCGGCCGGCGGGCCGCTGCACGGGCTGGCGGCGGTGAAGGAGGGCGACACGGTCCTGGTGACCGCGGGTGGCGTCGTCCACACGTACGAGATCGTCGCGACCCGCTCCACGTCCTTCCGGTCGGAGCGCTCGCTGGCCGAGCAGCGTGCGGCGGTCCCCGGGGCTCCCGGGCAGGCACCCGCCCAGGCCATGATCACGATCTCGACGTGCGCCACGCCGGAGGACCACGCCGCGGGCAACTACTGGAGCGACGCACAGGGCAACCCCGAGCACCGCATCGACAAGATAGGCGTGCTGCGCAGGACGACACCCGCGGCCCCCGCGCCTGCGGGCACGTCGGGCTGACGCACCCGCCGGGCTGACGCGCCCATCGGGCCGACGGACCCGTCGGGCTCACGCGGCCGGCCGGTGCCGAAAGGGCCCCGACCGCCACACCCGGCGGTCGGAGCCCTGCCCCGCGGGAGATGGGGAACCGGTCAGCGGTCCACGCCGACCTCGGTCCACGCCCGGGCCACGACCTCCGCCGGCATGTCCAGCTCACGGGCGGCGCCGAGGGTCGCGAAGCGGAACGCGGAGAAGTTCGTGGTCCTGGAGGCGTAACCCATCAGGCCCTTGTACCAGATGCGCCCGGCCCGCTCCCAGGCGTTGCCGCCCAGCTCGTTCGCGACCAGGTGGAACGCGCGGTTCGCGATGCCGGCATTGACGTGGACACCGCCGTCCTCGTCGACGGTCTCGTCGTACTCCGTCATGTGGGCCACCTGCTTGAACCGCGCGGGGTCCGCGAGGGAGCCGACCGCCTCGCCGGAGGCCGGCAGGCCCTGCCCGAACAGCCAGTCCGACTCCTCGACGCCCTGCTTCAGGGTGTACTGCTTGGCCAGGAGGCCGAAGACGTTCCCGAGCGAGACGGCGAGCGCGCCGGGCTGACCGTAGGACTCCAGCTCGGCGGTGTGCTGGATGACGCCGATCATGTACTGCGCGGCGACCGCGTCCAGCGGCGCGGGGGCGTCACCCCCGCCGAGCAGGATGCGCGACCCCTGCCAGGTGGCGCCCGGCTCCCCGCCGCGGAGCACCGCCTCCACCGGGCCGCCCCGGCCGTCGATGGCCTTGCGCCCGTACACCGTGCGGAAGAAGTCCCAGGTCACACCGAGGGTGTCGTAGGTGCCGTCGACCAGCGCGTCGCCGGTCGGGGCCCCTCCCTCCTCGCGCGCCAGCGCCGGGTTGTCGAAATCGTTCCGGCCGTCGAAGATCCTGCGAACCGGATGTACAGATGCACTCTCAGTCATGATCGCCATGCTGGCAGGCGACCCCGCCGCCGCCCCACAAGCGGGGGACCGATCAGTCAGGTCGGTCGGCGGCGGGGCGGCCCCGTACGGCTGCGGCGCCGTTCACGGGGGAACGGCGCCGCAGTGGGGCCTCAGGTACCGGTGGGGACGACGGTGCCCTCGGAGTCATGGTGCAGGACCTCCGTGTGGACGCTGTCGGGCGGACCACAGGGGGCGGTGATGCACTGCCAGTCCGTCCCCTTGGGGGTCTTCACGCCGGTGTCCTCGGAAGAGCCGCCCTTGCCCGGGTGCTTCTTGCCCCACTTGCCGTCGCTCTTCTTGCCCGCTCCGCCCTTACCCGGCGCGTCCTTGTAGGGGACGACCCGGATGGCGTGGTCGGGCTCGCCGAGGAACAGCAGCGTGGACTTGTTGCCGTCGCCCACGTCGTCGCCGGGCAGGGCGACCGTGTGCGACGTCGCAGGGGTGGCGGCGAATGCGGTCGTCGGCACCAGCGCACCTCCCGCGACCATGGTGGCCGAGGCGGCGAACAGGACGAGACGCTTGGTTCGAAAGCGGTGGGTCATGGTGTGCTCCTTTGCTGGGAGAAGCCGGAAGGGGTACTTCCAGTACGCCCCGGGGCGCGCCCCCCGTCACGCCCCTGGAAGTCGTGGCTTGACGAACGGCCGGAGGTGTGCGGACCGGCCGGGGTTCGGGTGAAAGGGCACCGCCGGTTCCGGTGCGCCGCGGCCGCGGCCCGCACGGTCGGCGGCAGACTCGCCCCATGACGACCACTGCCGAGCCGGCGGCCGACGGGCCGCGGCGCGGGCGTCTGGAAGCGGCGCAGGTGTGGACGGCGACGCTGACGGGCCTCGTGGCGTTGGGGATCTCGTTGTTCAACCTGGCCGAGTTGCAGCAGGCGCCGAAGGTGTCCGTGGCCCTGCCGCACCTGGTGCGGATCGAGCCCCGGGCACCGCATCGCACGGTGCACCTGTTCGTGCAGCCCACGATCACCACGCGGTTCCGGGCGGAGGACGTCGAGGTGATCACCGCGGTCCGGCTGCGGCTGAAGGCAGCGGCCCCGAAGGAGGGCCGGCCACGGTTCCGCTGGAACGAATCCGGAGCGTGGAACTACGATTTCGCGTCCAACCAGCTGAAGTACGACCGCACCGCCGACCCGTCCCCCCTGGTGGTCACCCAGGACAAGCCGCAGCAGCCGACGCTCCTGTTCGACAGCTCCGACTGGACCCTGAGGGCGGGCCGGTACGACGGCGCCCTCGTCCTGGACCGCGCCAGTAGCCGCACCCCGATCACCAAGCCGTTCTGCCTGCTGATCACCCCGGAGGCCCTGCGCACCTTCAAGGCCGCCCCGGAACGCGAGTTCTACGAACTCCGCAACGACAACGACATCCCGTCCCCCACGTCTCCCCGTCCGCCCTGCTACACCTTCTGACCCGCCCCACGCCCCGTCCGGAGGCCGTAGGGTCGGGGGGTGACGAGGAAGACGAACGCGAGTGCGGGCCGGCCGGTGTACGGGTGCATGGGACTGGGCGGTACCTGGGGGCCCGAGCCGTACGGGCCCGCGGAGATCGCGGCCGCGGAGGCGGCGGTCGATGCCGCCCTGGAGATCGGCATCACCACCTTCGACCACGCCGACATCTACCGCCACGGCAAGTCCGAGGCGGTCTTCGGTGAACTCCTGGCCCGGGACGCCGGACTGCGCGCCCGGGTCACGATCCAGACCAAGTGCGGGATCCGGCTGGCGGACGGCGAACGGCCCGGTACCTACGACCTGCGGGGCAAGACGGTGCTGCGCCGGGTCGAGGAGAGCCTGACCCGGCTCCGCACCGACGTGATCGACGTCCTGCTGCTGCACCGGCCGGACCCGCTCGCGGATCCGGACGAGGTCGCCGAGGCCCTGGCCTCGCTGCACGCCCAGGGCCTGGTGCGCCGGTTCGGAGTGTCCAACATGGGGGCGGCGCAGATCGCGGCGCTCCAGGCGCGGCTGGACCTGCCGCTCGTCGTCAACCAGCTGGAGATGAGCCTGCACCGGCGCGACTGGGTCGAGGCCGGGGTCCTGCTGAACACCCCCGCCGCCGCGTCCAACGGCTTCCCCCTCGGCACCCTCGAACACTGCCGCGACCACGACATCCGGCTACAGGCCTGGGGAGCACTGGCGCAGGGCCGGTTCACCGGGCGGGCGCAGACCCCGCAGGAGCAGGCGACCGCGGAGCTGCTCGCCACGCTGGCCGCACACAAACAGGTCACCCCGGAGACGGTGCTGCTGTGGTGGCTCCAGCGCCACCCTGCGCGGATCGCACCGGTGATCGGCACCTCCGATCCGGCACGGATCCGGGCCTGCCGCCAGGCGGTCGACCGGCTGCCGGAACTGGACCACGAGGAGTGGTACGCACTCTGGCTCACCGCCCGCGGCGAACCCCTGCCCTAGGTGCATTGCCTGGCCGACGCGGAAGGTGCGCTCAACGACCGGCAGGAAATCGCAGTCTCACGCAGCGGGATCCACGTTCCACGCCGCGGGCAGATCGCTCCCGCAGAAGACGCAGACGAAGTCGTCCTCACGCACGATGGTGAGCTCCTCGCAGTCGGGGCACCGCCGGAACACCACCTCGTGGGTGAAGCCGGAAGGCCGTTCGAGCCCTACTTCGTCCAGAGCGCGAGCGACTTCCGGCCAGGAGCCGATGTCAGGGCAGTACCCGGTGGACTGGTTGCTGACCTCGCGCACGGCCCACCGGTCCGCCTCGCGCGCAAAGCCGATCTCGCCGGCACTCAGAACCATGGCTCCCTCGGCACAGGCGACGTGCTCGCTCCGTCGCGGTGCCAGCCGGAGCACACCGTCCGTGCCGACCACGAAGGTGAACGGCTCGGCCAGCTCCGCCACCGATCGCCCAGAGATCCAGTCGTTGAATGCGGCTGTCGAGCTGATCCGGCACCCGCCGCTGCCAGGCCGGACCACAGCCGTCAGCTCGACCGGACCGACATATCGGTAACTCCGCCCCTGCTGCACGGTCTGCTTCCTCCTCCCAGGGGCTGCGACAGCCCCTGGGCCTGAACCCCGCCCCGCCTTGACGGGTGCGCCCGGACCCCGGTCCGGGCGCACCCGCCCATGCATGGCCTGGCCCGTGTCGCCCGACTACGCCGAAGCCTCGGCCCCTGCGCTGGGGGCGAACCCGCTCCCCTGCTCGGCGAACACCTTGATCGCGGCGCCCAGGAACTCCACCATCCCGGGGTGGTAGGAATCGTGGAACGCCCTCATGGCCTCGTTCTCGGCGTAGAAGAGCGACATGCCGACGTATGCCTCCCTGGAGGGGGTGTAGAACCGGCAGACGATGTCGAAGTGCCTGCGGACGAGCTCCTGGATCTGCTGGTCCCCTGGCAGGGAGCCGCCGTCCAGGAGAGCCGTGATCTCCCGGTACAGGACGTCCCAGTCCTGGTGGACCCGCTCCCTGTCCACATGTTCCCAGTCGTTGGTCCCGGCAAGGCTCTTCGCCTCCTCCGCGGCCAGCGACCGGCGACACTCGTCCTCGTAACTGTTTCCCACGGCACCGGTTCCCATCGTTTCGTCACCTCTCCGGTGGATCCCCGGGAGGCCGCCGACATGTCGACGTCGACCGGCCGCCGATGATCAACTTCCGGTCCAGGCCGAACGGTGACACACAGCCACCGGCTCGGCAAACCATTTCCTGGACCCTCCGGCGCTCCGTCCCGGTCAGCCGGCGGCGGAGAGGCGCAGCTCGAACGGCGAGCCGTCGGAGCGGGGCGTCCAGCCGCTCGACCGCGCGGCCCGGATTCCCGCGGCGACCTCGCGCGGCAGGACGAGCTCGGCCGGCACCGGGTCCGGTTCCATGACGGCCGGCCGACCGGTCGCCACACTGTCCGGCACCCCGACGCCGCCCGCTGGTCCGACGTGATCCGCAAGAGAGGGCCCAGGTGTTGCCGGTCATGCGGGGGTGATGCCGCTCGTCGGTGTTGACCTTCGAGTTGGTTGAAGCTCGATGATGGCGCGGTGCCGAATGATGATCTGATGCCGATCGGAGTCTTCGCCCAGCGCAGTGGTCTGACGTCCAGCGCGTTGCGGTTCTACGCCGACTCCGGGCTCCTGCCCCCTGCCGAGGTCGACCCGGTCTCGGGTTACCGCTACTACAGCGCTGACCAGGTGGCTCGGGCGACCGTGCTGCGCCAGCTGCGCGAGATCGCGATGCCCCTCGCCGGTGTCGGGGCGGTACTGGATTCCGGGGCTGACACGGCATCCCGGCTGCTCGACGAGCATGTCGCGAGGGTCGTCGGGGACGCGGTGGCAGCACAGCAGAAGGCTGCTGTCATCAAGTCCGTCCTCGGCGAGGTGCCAGGTCTTCCGATTGCGGCGCTGAAGGGTCCCGTGCTGGCGGATGCGGTCGAGCAGGTCCTGACCGCGACCGCACATGAGCCCGGGTTGCCGGTACTCGCCGGCCTACGCATCGAGGCGAGCCATGAGTCGGTGACCCTGACCGCGACTGACCGCTACCGGCTCTCCACCCGAACCCTGGTGCCGACTGAACCACCGGCGCAGACGTGGGCGGGCACGGTCGATGGTGACGAGCTGCGGGCAGCAGCCGCCCAGATCCGCCGCAGCTCGTCGGTTCGGATCGAAGCGGTGCCGCACGGGATCTGGTTCCGCGTGGCCGACCGGGAGGACCGGCATTGCCGGTTGCTGTCCGGGGTCTTCCCCGACTTTCGGCTGGTGCTCGCGTCACTGGGGGAGGTCACCACCCGTGTGACGGTCTCGAAGGATCTGCTTCTGAGGGCCCTGGAAGGGCATCCCGGTGAGCGCTTCGGGCTGGACGTCGCCGACCACGGAGTGAACGTCGTGTCAGCGGACGAGGGACACCCCGGCATCCCGCTCTCGGCCACGTCGACGGGGCAGGCCCTCCGGGTCTGGTTCGAGCTGACCACGTTCTACCCCGCCGTGAGCACCGCGATCGGCCCCGAGGTGATGCTCGATCTGAGGGGACACGACCAGCCCGTCACGATCCGCTCCGCCGACCGCGGTGATCTCACCACCCTGGCCATGCCCGTCAAGGCCGACCACCCCGCCTGAACGAGACGACGAGGAACACCCCGTGACGACCGCACCCGCCAGCCCCGACCCCACCATGGAAGCCATCGGCCGAGCCGTCGCCGTAGGCCGAGCCGGTGACGTCCCTTCCGCCCGCGAAGGACTCCTGAACCTGTGGGCCGCGATCGGTGTCACCGGCGATCCGCTGCACCGCTGCTCCCTGGCTCACTACCTGGCAGACCTCCACGAGGATCCCGCGCAGGCCCTGGCCTGGGACGTCCGGGCCCTGGACGCTGCCGACGCCGTGACCGAGCAGCGCGTCCAGGAGCACCACGCCGGCCTCCACATCGCCGGCTTCTACCCCTCCCTGCACCTCAACCTCGCCGACGACTACCGCCGACTCGGCTCCTTCGAAGCCGCCGCCGAGCACATCGACGCGGCCGAAGAGCACGCCCCCCAGCTTCCTCTGGATCCCTACGGCGACCTTCTTCGTGGCGCCATCCGAGAAGTCTCTGAGGCCATCGCCGGGCGGGACCGCACACCGCGAGCCTCCGCGCCCGGTTCTGCTGCGTGACACACAAGAATGCACATCGTGCCCGCGCCCGGCCCGCAGCGCACGGGATCACACGCCTCGAACGGGCCGAGAGGTCCTCCCGCCCCCCACTCGGTGCCACGCACCAGCGCACCGCCCCCTACACCCCGGCCTCCGCGCCCCCGCGCCCTCACGCCCTCGCGCCAAGATCGGTGTCTTCGGCGGGCGGCGGGTTTCGGCCGGTCGGGTCCGCGGGGGCGCGGATCACGGGTCGGCGCGCTACCCTCCGCCCCATGATTGGCATGAACATGCTGCGGTCGCGAAGAAGTGGCCGGTATCCCCTGGTGTGCCTCCTCCTACTGGCCCTCCTCGGCACGGCGACCGCCGCCACCGCGTCGGCCACCCCGACCTCGGCGCCGGCCCGCACCCCCGCCGCCGCCTCCCCCGGCACCGCCCCGGCGGGCACCCGCGCGGCCGAGGCCGCCGCCGCCCGCTGGGGCGAGCGCCGCCTCGACGAGGTCGCCTTCCTCACCACCCACAACGCCTTCACCAACTACGAGGACTCCCGCTGGAGTTCGGTCAACCAGGCCGAGTCCGTGCGCCACCAGCTCGACAACGGGGTCCGCGGCCTCAGCCTGGACACCCACTGGTACGAGCGCAGCACGTGGCTGTGCGTCATCAGCTTCGGCAGCGACTGCTACCCCTCCGACGTCTACCTGTGCCACGGCGACTGCAAGACCTTCGCCGGGGCCACGTACGCCCTGCCGCGCCAGTCCTTCCACGGCACGATGCAGACCGTGGTGGACTTCCTCGCCGCCCACCCCCAGGAGGTCGTGACCGTCTTCCTGGAGGACTACGTCAGCTCCGAGCAGCTCCAGCAGTCCCTCGGCCGGGTGAGGGGCCTGCCGGAGCTGCTGTTCCGGCCCGACGACTGGCGCGTACGCCAGCAGGGCTGGCCGAAGGTCGCCGACCTGGTCACCGCCGGCAAGCGGCTGCTGATCTTCTCCGACCGGTCCGACCGCGAGCACCTCGGTGTCATGTACGACAGGTCCTGGACGGTCAGCAACTACTGGAGCCTCGGCGACATGGGCAACGACCTCGCGTGCGTGAGCCGCTGGGCCGACGTCCCCCTGGACCGCCAGGAGCCGGGATTCCGACGGCTGTTCACCATGAGCCACCACCGCAACGTGCCCACCGTCCTCACCGCCGCCCTCGACAACGGCAGCAAGCTGCGCAACCGCATCGCCGAGCAGTGCCGGCAGGCGACGGGGGGCCGCACCCCGAACTACGTGTCCGTCGACTTCCACAGGCTCTCGGACAGCAGCGGCCACACACCCGCCTCGATCGTCGCGGAGCTCAACGCGGGCCCCTGAGACCCGTCCGGACTCCCGCCCGCCGGGGGGGTGCGACGGGCCCGCCCCGCCGCACTCGCCCGCGGTGCGTCCGCTCCCTGAGCGGGTGATCCCCGGGCGTGTCCCGCAGCCAAGGACGGGGCGAACCGGCGGGCTGTCTAGCGTGGGTACGTGAACACAGGTACCGTGCCGCCTCCCGCCGGACACGGGATCCGGGCGCGGGCGCGGGCGCGGGCGGGGGTGTGAGCGCCGGCGTGCCCGGCTTCCTCGACGTCGCGCCCACGCCGCGCAGCGCCGTGGCATGGCTTCCGCCGGACGCGCTGTGGCCGGCCGTCCAGGAGATCCGGACCGTGCACGACCCCCAGATCCGGCGGTGGCCCCCGCACGTGAACCTCGTGTTCGGGTTCGTCCCGGAGGCCGACTTCCCGGCGGCCGCGCCCCTGCTGGCCGCCGCGGCCGCCGCGTCGGAGCCGTTCGACGTCCGCCTCGGCGGGGTGCGGTTCTTCCGCCACCGCGGGTACGCGACCGTGTGGCTCGACCCGGCCGCCGCCGGTACGGCTCCCTGGACCGCCCTCCAGCGGGACCTGGTCGAGCCGTTCCCCCGCTGCCGCGACCGCTTCCCCCGCTTCACGCCCCACCTCTCGCTCGGCCGTACGCACGACCCGCGGCTCCTGGCCGAGGAGTGCGCGGCCCGCCTGGGCAGCACGGCGGCGCGGGTGGAGGAGGTCGTCCTGCTCTCCCGCCGCGGCGAAGGGCCGATGCGGCCCCGGGCCGCGATCTCCCTCGGCACCGGCGCCGTGCGCTGGTCCGCGGAGGGCGGCGGGTGAAGTGTGCCCCGAGCCCGGGTGAGGGGGTGGGGTGCCCGGGCTCGGGGGTGGCCTGCCGGCGTCGCCTACTTGAAGGTGACGTCCGAGCAGGAGTAGAAGGCCTCCTCGCTCTGGAAGGAGCCGTCGGGCCGCTTCAGACCGTGCCAGACCGTGTAGATGAGGTGCTTGCCCGTCTTCTCCGGGAGCACCGCCTTGAAGGTGAACGCCTTGGCGCCGAGGAAGCCCGCGGGCGCCGCCGTGGCCGCCGTGTTGTCGGCGCTGAGGAACGGGGTGTCCTCCAGGTCCGACCACTTCAGCGGCTTCTTCGGGTCGTAGCCGTCCTTGGTGACGTACATCTCCATGCGGTACGGGTTGTGCAGCGCGCTGATGTCGTAGCGCAGGTCGTACTCGGCGCCGCCGGGCAGGGTCGTGGAGGGGAAGTCGTCCCGCGCCAGGTCCAGGCCGGAGAACTGCGCGTTGCCGGCGCTGCACAGCTTGCCGTCGGGGATGCGGGCGCGGTGCTGCGGGGAGGAGGTGGGGGTGCTGTGGTCGATGGCCCGGCCCTGGACGATCGACTTCCAGTCGCCCGGGATGCCGGGGCTCTGGGCGAGCGCCAGCCGGCAGGCCTCGCTCGCCTTCGGGTTCTTGGTGCAGGCCACGCTGCGGCTCACCGGGTCGGCGGTGGAGCCGTGGGCCGAGGCGGGCGCGGAGCCGAGGGTGGTCACGGCGAGGGGGAGGGCGATGAGCGAGGTGAGGCGCAGGGCGCCTGTGCGGCGGGCCGCGGGCCGCGCGGGGGCGGGGGCGGGGGCCGGTGCGGCGGCGGGAACGGGCCCGGGGGTGGGGCGGGTCGTGCTCATGAGGGGGACGCTCCTGGTCATGGGTCGGGCGTGCGCGGTGGATGGGGGCGGCGCCGGGGGTCAGCCGCCGGTCTTCACGGTCAGCTCGCGGGAGAACGCACCCCACTTGCCGTCGCCGAGCCGGGCCCGGATCTTCACGGTGTACGTCGTGCCGGGGTGGGCGCCGACGAGCACTTCGCGCGAGCCCTTCGTGGTGGGCACGGGCAGCACGGGATCGCCGGTGCCCCACATGAAGGTCTGGGCGGGCTTGCCGTTCAGGTAGACCTGGTAGGTGGTGATCTGGCCGACGCCCTGCGGGACGGACCACGTGAGGTTCAGGTAGTGCTGGGTGACGTTGCCGTCCTGCTTGGTGGCGGTGGTGGCGGCGAAGTCGCCGGGGGCGGCGGTGCCGCCGTTCCCGTCGGGCGCCGCGGCCGTCGTCACCTGCGTCTCGCGGGTCGGCTCGGACTCCTTGCCGGAGGCGTCGACGGCGGTGACCTTGAACCGGTAGGCGGTGCTCGCGGTGAGGCCGGAGACCGTGGCCGAGGTGGCCTTGGCGTCCGCCTCCTGGACCCGCGTGCCGTTGCGGTAGATCCGGTAGCCGGTGACGGCGACGTCGTCGGTCGCCGCGTGCCAGCGCAGCGAGGCCTGGTACGGACCCGAAGCCGTCGCCTCCAGTTCCGCGGGGATGACCGGCTTCGCCTTGTCCTGGCCGGGCGCCGCGTGCGTGGTGAGCACGATGTCCTTGCTGAACCCGGTGGTGCGGCCGTCGGTGCGGACGGCGCGGACCTTGAACGTGTAGCGGGTGGCGGCGGCGAGCTTCTCGACGTCCGCCATCGTGCCCTTGACGGTTGTGACCTGCTTGCCGTCCTGGAAGACCTCGTAGCGGTCGACCTCGGCTCCGCCGGCGGGCGGCTTCCACATCAGGTGGACGGCGGTGTGGTCCTTGACGAAGGAGCCGCTGTCGGCGGGAACGGCGGGGTTCGTGCCGGTGTCGGTCCCGTTGCCGTTGCCGTCGTTGCCCGACGGGCTGCTCACCCGGCATCCGGTGATCTTGGGGATGGCCTTGCCGGCCGGGTTGATCCCGACCTTGACGGCCCGGTTGCCCTTGGCGGCCACGTCGGCGCGGTCGGCGATCGGCTTCACGGTGACGTGCTTGCCGTCCTGGCGGAGTTCGTACGCCCAGGGGTTGTCGAGGGTGACCTGCCCCTGCGACACGTCGAACTCGGCGGTCCAGTCCCGTACGGGCCGGTCCCCCTTGTTGGTCAGGGAGACCTCGCCGGACGCCCACCACACGGTGGCCTGGTCCGCGACGCGGCAGGCGGCGCCGAGGCCGTCCTCCTCTCCGGCATTGGCGGCGACGGGGATGACGACGGAGCCGACCCCGACGACCACGGCCGCGCAGGCCAGGGCAATTCGCTTTCGGGACATCAGAAACCTCTTGGTAAAGCCGATCCGCCGGTGCGGCGGCGGCATCGGAAGTGCCTCGGTCAACACCCGTGACCCTAAGGGCGATATGAGGCCCGAACGGGCCGCAGAAGGGCCACGGGCCTTCTGTTATCCGTCCCTTAAGGTCCGGATAGGACGCCCTTGATCCCCGCACTCGCCCTTCAACGCTGCGGGCACGCCGGGTCACGCTCCGCCCCCGCCGCGTGACGGCCGGACGACAAAGAGCGGACCGCCCTCGCTTCGGGAAATGCATGGAGAGTCACGCGTCATGCACGCTGGGCGATTCGGCTATTTGACGGACCATCCAACAAGGGGTTGCCCACCGTCAAGATCGCGTAAAGTCCGCGCGCGATTGAACCGCGCGAATGGACTGGACCAGCGCCCCGACCACGCACAACTCAGCGCATTCGCAGCAGAATTGACGGGTCGTCATTCAGCATCGCGCGATGGTTGAAGCGGCGACATCTTTGCGCGTAGAGCAACCTCGTTCAAATCGCCCTTTCTCTCTGGCAGGATTCCCGGCACCCCATCCAATCGAGGAAAGCAGCGCCGATATGCCCGGGCACGGAAGCCCGTCCGGGTAACGGGCGCAACAGCCGTGCAGCGCCGGCCGCAGCGGCCTGCACAGACGGGTGACCCCAGGGCAGTCCCGCGGGTCATCCCCCTCTCGGTTCAAGGAGCACGATGCACAAACGTCGCATGTCCCGCCGCAAGAAGGCGCTGATAGCCGCGGTCACCGCGGCGCTCTCCGGAGGCCTGTTGTTCGGCTTCGGCGCCCTCGCGCAGGCCGGCACGGTCAGCGGCACCGTCTACGGCGGGCAGGGCAACTACCGGACGGTCAACCAGCGGGCGCAGCCGTCCCTCTCGGCCCAGGTCAAGGGCTCCTCGAAGGTCGGCGACCGGATCCAGATGTCCTGCCGCACCACCGGGGACACCGTGGAGAACAACAACCGGTGGATCTCCACCGGCTCCTACTACATCGCCGACGCGTTCATCCGCGAGAACACCACCGGCCTGCCGGTCTGCGGCTCGACCCCGAACCCGAAGCCGACCAAGCCCAACCCCGGCCCGACGACCGCGAAGTCGCTGAACATCGACATGCAGAAGCAGGTCAGGACGCAGTGGTGCTGGGACGCCTCGGGCGTGACCATCGCCAAGTTCTGGGGCCGCAACGTCACCCAGGAGCGGTTCTGCCAACTCGCCGCCCAGGGAACGTGGGTGGACTGCAACAACCAGCCGGCGACCCTGGAGGACATGGCCAACGGCCTGGCCAAGCTGGGCCTCGGCACCAGCGGCCGCAGCCTGTACCGCAACGCCTCGTTCAGCGAGTCGGCGGGCGAGATAGCCGCGGGCCGGCCGTTCGCCGTCCGGTTCGGCTGGCGCAGCGGCGGCGGCCACATGAACGTCATCTACGGCTACGACAGCGCCACCAACATGATCGCGGTCGGCGACCCGTGGCAGACCACCCAGACGTACACCTGGTGGAACTACTCCACCTACGTCAACAACAACTCGTTCCAGTGGACCCACTCCCGGGTCGGCATCCAGGGCTGACGAGAGGACCCGACCATGCACACCATGCAGACCATGCGGCGCATCCGGCGCACGGCGGTCCGGGCTGCCGTCCTGGCCACCACCGCACTCGCCGCCACCTTGTGCGGAAACGTTTCCGCGCAGGGGGCTGACGGCGACGGCATCGCCGGCTACCCGTCCGCGCAGCAGACCCTCCGCAGCGACCAGGTCCGGGACACCGTCTCCCGCTTCCTGGTGCAGGCCCGGCAGGCCGGCGGACCCGCCCACGCGGACGGCGGCAGCCAGGGCGGCCCCGCCCACGCGCCCGCCGCTGCCGCCTCGCCGCCCCGGTTCGACCTCAAGGACCCGGTGCCGATGTTCGAGATCAGCCCCGAGTTCGTGGCCGGCAAGGCGCAGGGCAGCCCGCAGACCGCGCTGCGGCTTTCCTACCTGGCCTCGCGGGTGAACGCCTCCGACGGCCGCCCCGCCTCCGTCCTGCTCACACCCCAGGGAAGCCCTTCCGCGCCGGGCAGCAGCCCGCAGAGCCCGGGAGCCGAGGGCTGGCAGCTGGCCGGCATCCAGGACGGGGACAAGGACCTCAGCCTCGCCGAGCGCGGCACCCCGCAGGCCCGCGTCTTCACCGAACCGCAGATCCACGCCTGGTACCGGCTCACCGCCGACGGCATGGTCGAGCCGCTCAACGACGAGGCGAACACCGGTCTCGGCGGCAAGCGCTCGCTCACCCTCGCCGCCTACCAGAAGCTGGTGTCCGCCCGGTACGGCGACAAGCTGCCCGGCTCCGAGTACGACCGCAAGGGCCTGGCCGGCGGCTACGCCGATCTGACGCAGGACCAGCCTGCCCGCACCTCGAACACCGCGACCGCCTCGGCGACCGCTGCCGAGCGGCCGGAGGACGGGGCGTCCTGGCAGCCGGTGGCCGTCACCGGGGCCGCCGCCCTGGCGGCGGTCGGCGGTGCGGCGGTGTACGCGCAGCGCCGGCGCAGGAGGATCTCCCCGAGCTGACCCTTCCGCGTGCCGAACCGGCGCCCGCCCACCGCGCGTGGGCGGGCGCCGTCGCCGTGCTGCCGGCCGCCGGCCCTCAGCGCCAGGTCTGGTACGGGCTCTTCTGGCTGTGGGTTCCGCACGGGAAGGTGCGCAGGTGGTGGGCCGGGCTGTCGTCCAGGCACAGTCCGCTCTGCTGGTTCTTGAGCTCGACCGCCCCGTCCGGGTAGCGGTGGACGAACCAGCTCTGGTCCTCGGCCTTGTCGCAGGGGTACGGCGCGACCCGGCCCGCCGGGCCGTCGGTCAGGCACCTGCCGGTCTTGGTGTTCCGCAGTTCGCGGGTGCCGTCGGCCCACCGGTGGACGTTCCACTTCTGGTGGTCGTTGGCCAGGCAGGTGTACGTGCGGATGCCGTGCTCGCTGTCGTCGAGGCAGGCGGAGGTCGCGTCGTTGCGCAGGGTCTGGACGCTGTCCGGCCCGGCCGCGGGAGCCGCGCCGGCCTCCGTCGTGAACGTGGCCGTGGCCAGCCCGGCGGCGAGCAGCGCGCACGCGAGGGCGGCGGCGGCCCGGAGCCTCTTCGCGGTCGTCGGAACGGTGTTCATGGTTCTCCTCGGTGAGGGGGGTGGGTGGGTCGGGTGCGGAGCGAGCGGGTGGGGGTGCCGGGGGGGGGGGGGGGGGGGGGGGGGGGGGGGGGGGGGGGGGGGGGGGGGGGGGGGGGGGGGGGGGGGGGGGGGGGGAGGGGGGGGGGGGGGGGG
>NZ_JBVHVT010000070.1:0-47649 GCF_055564695.1 Streptomyces sp. NPDC029014 | reverse complement strand
CCCTCCCCCCCTCCACCCCCCCCCCCACCCCCCAACCCCACCCCCCCCCCCCCCCCCCCCCCCCCCCCCCCCCCCCCCCCCCCCCCCCCCCCCCCCCCCCCCCCCCCGCCCCGTTTCCGTACCCGGGGTGCTTCCCGTCCGCCGCCGCGGGTGCGGCTCCCCTGCGGGGCCGATCCCCTCCCCGCTCCTTCACCACTTCTGCCCTCAAGCGCCGGGCGGGCTGGGGTGGCCCTCAAGCGCCGGGCGGGCTGAAAACGGCCCTCGAACGCCGGGCGTGGGGCGGTCCTGAAGCGTGGGGTGGGCTGGGGCGGCCCTCAAGCGCCGGATGGGGCTGGGGTGGCCGCAAGCGCCGGGCGGGCTGAAAACGGCCCTCGAACGCCGGGCGGGCTGGGGTGGTCCTGAAGCGTGGGGTGGGTGAAGCGACCCTCGACGCCGGGCGGGCTGGAGCGGTGCTCGCGGGCTGGGGTGGGTCTCGGGCGTGGGGTGGGGGCGTCGGTAGGGTGGGGTTGCGCAGGGGGCGGTAGCGCAGAGGTCGTCGCGCCTTCTCTGCAAGAGGGAGGACGCCGGTTCGAATCCGGTCCGCTCCCCTGCGTGCAGGAAGCCGGAAAGCAGAACGGCGCCCCGGGATCCGGGGCGCCGTTCCGGCGTGTCGGCCGTTACGCCTTGCGGAGGCGGAAGGCGAGGGTCAGGGGCTCGTCCGTGAACGGCGACCCGTACGACCCGTCGGCCTCACCCTGCGCGAAGTCCGTGGCCAGGACCTCGTCCGCGATCAGCCCGGAGTGGTCGGTCAGGGCGGTGACGACTTCCGGGTCCGTGGCGGACCACCGCAGGGCGATCCGGTCCGCGACGTCGAGGCCCGAGTTCTTGCGGGCCTCCTGGATGAGGCGGATCGCATCGCGCGCCAGGCCCGCGAGCCGCAGCTCGGGGGTGATCTCCAGGTCCAGGGCGACGGTGGCGCCGGAGTCGGAGGCCACCGACCAGCCCTCGCGCGGGGTCTCCGTGATGATGACCTCCTCCGGGGTGAGGGTGACCGGCTCGCCGTTCACCTCCACCGTGGCCTCGCCCGAGCGCAGCGCGAGCGACAGGGCTGCCGCGTCCGCCGCGGCCACGGCCTTCGCCACGTCCTGGACGCCCTTGCCGAACCGCTTGCCGAGCGCCCGGAAGTTCGCCTTCGCCGTGGTGTCGACGAGCGAGCCGCCGACCTCCGACAGGGAGGCCAGCGAGCTGACGTTCAGCTCCTCGGTGATCTGGGCGTGCAGCTCGGTGGAGAGCGCGTCGAAGCCGGCCGCGGCGACCAGCGCCCGCGAGAGCGGCTGGCGGGTCTTGACCCCGGACTCGGCGCGCGTGGCGCGGCCCAGCTCGACGAGGCGGCGGACCAGCAGCATCTGCTGGGACAGCACGGGGTCCACGAGCGCCGCGTCCGCCTCCGGCCACGCCGACAGGTGCACGGACTCGGGCGCGTCCGGGGTGACCGCGACGACCATGTCCTGCCAGACCCGCTCCGCGATGAAGGGGGTGAGGGGCGCCATCAGGCGGGTGATCGTCTCGACCACGTCGTGGAGGGTGCGCAGCGCCGCCTTGTCGCCCTGCCAGAACCGGCGGCGCGACCGGCGCACGTACCAGTTGGACAGGTCGTCGACGAAGGCGGACAGCAGCTTGCCGGCGCGCTGGGTGTCGTACGCCTCCATGGCGTCCGTGACCTCGCCGACCAGCGCGTGCAGCTCGGAGAGCAGCCAGCGGTCCAGGACGGTGCGGTCGGCCGGCGCCGGGTCGGCGGCGGACGGCGCCCAGTTCGACGTACGGGCGTACAGGGCCTGGAAGGCGACCGTGTTCCAGTAGGTGAGGAGCGTCTTGCGGACGACCTCCTGGATGGTGCCGTGGCCGACGCGGCGGGCCGCCCACGGCGAGCCGCCGGCCGCCATGAACCAGCGCACCGCGTCGGCGCCGTGCTGGTCCATGAGCGGGATCGGCTGGAGGATGTTGCCCAGGTGCTTGGACATCTTGCGGCCGTCCTCGGCCAGGATGTGGCCCAGGCAGACGACGTTCTCGTAGGAGGACTTGTCGAAGACCAGGGTGCCGACCGCCATCAGGGTGTAGAACCACCCGCGGGTCTGGTCGATGGCCTCCGAGATGAACTGCGCCGGGTAGCGCTTCTCGAAGACTTCCTTGTTCTTGTACGGGTAGCCCCACTGCGCGAACGGCATCGAGCCCGAGTCGTACCAGGCGTCGATGACCTCGGGCACGCGGACCGCGGTGTGCGCGCAGCCCTCCGCGGTGCAGGGGAAGGTCACGTCGTCGATGTACGGGCGGTGCGGGTCCAGGGCCGAGTGGTCCTGGCCGGACAGCTCCGACAGCTCGGCGCGGGAGCCGACGCAGGTGAGGTGGTCGTCCTCGCAGCGCCAGATCGGCAGCGGGGTGCCCCAGTAGCGGTTGCGGGACAGCGCCCAGTCGATGTTGTTGTTCAGCCAGTCGCCGAAGCGGCCCTGCTTGACCGACTCGGGGAACCAGTTGGTCTTCTCGTTCTCCCGCAGCATCGCGTCCTTGACGGCGGTGGTGCGGATGTACCAGGACGGCTGCGCGTAGTAGAGCAGCGCGGTGTGGCAGCGCCAGCAGTGCGGGTAGCTGTGCTCGTAGGCGATGTGCTTGAAGAGCAGGCCGCGGGCGTCGAGGTCGGCGGTGAGCTTCTCGTCGGCCTTCTTGAAGAAGACGCCGCCGACGAGCGGGACCTCCTCGGCGAAGGTGCCGTCGGGCCGGACCGGGTTCACGACGGGCAGGCCGTACGCGCGGCAGACCGCGAGGTCGTCGGCACCGAAGGCGGGGGCCTGGTGGACCAGACCGGTGCCGTCCTCGGTGGTGACGTAGTCGGCGTTGACCACGAAGTGGGCGGGGGCGTCGAAGGGGACCAGCTCGAAGGGGCGCCGGTAGGTCCAGCGCTCCATCTCCTTGCCGGTGAAGGACTGGCCGGTGGCCTCCCAGCCCTCGCCGAGGGCCTTCTCCAGCAGCGGCTGGGCGACGACCAGCTTCTCCTCGCCGTCGGTCGCCACGACGTACGTGACGTCCGGGTGCGCGGCGACGGCGGTGTTGGAGACCAGGGTCCAGGGGGTCGTGGTCCACACGACCAGGGCGGCCTCGCCGGCGAGCGGGCCGGAGGTCAGCGGGAAGCGCACGTAGACGGAGGGGTCGACGACGGTCTCGTAGCCCTGGGCCAGCTCGTGGTCGGACAGGCCGGTGCCGCAGCGCGGGCACCAGGGGGCGACGCGGTGGTCCTGGACCAGCAGGCCCTTGTTGAAGATCTCCTTCAGCGACCACCACACGGACTCGACGTACTCGGGGTCCATGGTCCGGTAGGCGTCGTCCAGGTCGACCCAGTAGCCCATGCGGGTGGTGAGCTCGGCGAACGCGTCGGTGTGGCGGGTCACGGACTCGCGGCACTTGGCGTTGAACTCGGCGATGCCGTAGGCCTCGATGTCCTGCTTGCCGTTGAAGCCGAGCTCCTTCTCGACGGCGAGCTCGACGGGCAGGCCGTGGCAGTCCCAGCCGGCCTTGCGGGCCACGTGGTAGCCGCGCATGGTGCGGAAGCGGGGGAAGACGTCCTTGAAGACGCGGGCCTCGATGTGGTGCGCGCCGGGCATGCCGTTCGCGGTGGGCGGGCCCTCGTAGAAGACCCACTCCGGGCGGCCCTCGGACTGCTCCAGGGTCTTGGCGAAGGTCTTGTTCTCGCGCCAGAACTCGAGAACGGCGTGCTCGAGGGCGGGCAGGTCGACCTGGGCGGGTACCGGGCGGTACTGCGGCGGTGTGGTCATGAGGCTGAACTCTTCCTCCGGCGGTGTGGCGCTTCCGTCCGGAGGGACGAGAGCCGCCGCCCCCTCCGTCGAGGACACGCTCCCGCGGTACCACCCTCCTTGGCCACCGGACGGGTCCGGCGGCCCCCTCATTGGGGTGCGAAGCCGGTTCTACTTGCCGCCGGGGGCTCGTGCGGGCCCGTGGCGGCTTTCTTCCGGCGGCTCAGGGGTGATCCTTCACGTCGCGCTCGCCCCCGGGCTCTCACCGTCCCCGGGTCGCTCACGGCTGCGTCCGACGCTACTCGTCCCCGTCCATGCCTTTCGCTGGGGCCAGTGTACGGGGCGGGGGCGGCCGCGGCAGACCGGATTTTCCGGGCGGGGCGCGGTGGGGGCCCGGCCGGGGCCGGTGCCGGGGCCGCGGTCGGGGCGGCGGCGTGACCCGAACGGTCCGACGCGCCGGCACGGGACGAGGCGGCAGGTCGGGGGCGGATTACCCGGCCGTGGGCTGGGCACAACGGATGCAGGTCGACCGGGGCGGACGCGTGCCCCGTTGCCGAGGAGCGGGAGGCGATTTATCGTTCCGGCACGATTCGCGAGCAAGGTCACAGTATGTGAAGGGGCCGCGGCCATGGTGGCGAAAAAGACCGCCGGGAGCACTCCCGAGAAGGCTGTCGGAAAGGCCGCCGCGAAGGCTTCGGCGGCCAGGGGCGCGGCTTCGGCCCGGAAGGCGGACGGCGCGGTGGAGAAGGCCGACGGGGCGACCGCGAAGGCGGCCGGCAAGGCGTCGGTGAAGGCCTCCGTGCAGTCGGCGGACGCGAAGACCGCGGCCGGGACAGCGAAGGCGGACGCGAAGAAGGCCGGTGCGAAGAAGGCGGACACGAAGAAGGCGGACGCCAGGGCGCCCGTCAAGGAGGCGGCGGTGGAGCCGGCGGCGAAAGGAGCCGCCCGGACCGCCGTGAGGACCACCGCCCGCAAGACCGCGGCGGTCGCCAAGAAGGCCACGAAGACGACTGCGACGACCGCGAGGAAGGCCCCGGCCGCAGCGGCCGGGGCCCAGGGGGCGGCGCAGGCCGCGCAACAGACGGGAGCCCGGAAAGTGGTTGCCAGGAAGAGCACCGGCACGGCCAGGAAGACGGCCGGGGCCGCCACCAGCGGGCTGCCGAAGGCGAGGGCGACGGCCGCCCCCGGCGAGCTCGCCGTACGGCCCGGCGAGGACCCGTGGACCCCGGCGGAGGTCGCCGAGGCCCGGACCGAGCTGGAGACCGAGGCGGAGCGGCTGCGCGACGAGCTGCTGGCCTCGGAGGAGGCCATCACCGGCCTGATGCGGGATTCCGGCGACGGCGCGGGCGACGACCAGGCCGACACCGGGACCAAGAACATCACCCGCGAGTCCGAGATGGCCCTCGCCGCCAACGCCCGCGAGATGCTGGAGCAGACCGAGCGGGCCCTGGAGCGGCTGGACGCGGGCACCTACGGGCTCTGCGAGAGCTGCGGGCAGCCCATCGGCAAGGCCCGCATGCAGGCCTTCCCGCGGGCCACGCTCTGCGTGGACTGCAAGCAGAAACAGGAGCGCCGGCACTAGCCCGGACGTGCGGGTCCGCCCCGGTCCCCGGTCCGGCCCGGGGGGCGCGCCCGGGGCGACCCTGACGTACTCTCGTGTCTGGTCAGGGTCCAGGAACCTGACAGGGCTGTGTCATCGCAACCCGGTTCGCGCTAGTTCGAGGGACTCACGTGGCAGAGGCGGAGCGCATCATCGGTACGCCCGAGGTCGGGGACGAAGCCCAGCCCGAGCCCGCGGCGCCCAAGGGGCGCCGGCGGATCGCGGCGCTGCTGGTGGTGGCGGTCCTCGCGTACCTCGTGGACCTCGGCACCAAGATGGTCGTCGTGGCGAGGCTGGAGCACCAGCCGCCGATCCGGATCATCGGTGACCTGCTGAAGTTCGAGGCGGTCCGCAACCCGGGAGCGGCCTTCGGCTTCGGCGAGGCCTTCACGATCATCTTCACCGTGATCGCGGCCACCGTGATCGTCGTGATCGTCCGGCTCGCCCGCAAGCTCTACAGCCTGCCCTGGGCGATCGCGCTGGGCCTGCTGCTCGGCGGTGCGCTGGGCAACCTGACCGACCGGGTCTTCCGCTCGCCGGGCGTGTTCCGGGGCGCTGTGGTGGATTTCATCTCGCCCGCGCACTTCGCCGTCTTCAACCTCGCCGACACCGCCATCGTGTGCGGCGGCATCCTGATCGTGCTGCTCTCGTTCAAGGGCCTGGACCCGGACGGCACGGTCCACAAGGACTGAGGGCGGCAGCGGGCCGGACCCGGGGCCGCGCCGCGTCCGGCATACTCGACGGGTGAGCACGATTCCCGAGATCCGCACCCTGCCCGTTCCCGACGGCCTCGAAGGCGAGCGCGTCGACGCCGCCATTTCCCGCATGTTCGGGTTCTCCCGGACCAAGGCCGCCGAGCTCGCCGCCGCGGGGAAGGTCTCGGTCGACGGCAGCGTCGTCGGGAAGTCCGAGCGCGTGCACGGCGGTGCCTGGCTCGAAGTGGAGATGCCCGCCCCGCCCCGCCCGGTCGAGGTCGTCGCCGAGCCGGTGCCCGGCATGGAGATCGTCCACGACGACGACGACATCGTGGTCATCATGAAGCCCGTCGGCGTCGCCGCCCACCCGAGCCCCGGTTGGACCGGCACCACCGTCATCGGCGGCCTGGCCGCCGCCGGCTACCGGATCTCCACCTCCGGCGCCGCCGAGCGCCAGGGCATCGTGCACCGCCTCGACGTCGGCACCTCCGGTCTGATGGCCGTGGCCAAGTCGGAGCGCGCCTACACCTCGCTGAAGAACCAGTTCCGCGAGCGCGTCGTGGACAAGCGCTACCACGCGCTGGTCCAGGGCCACCCGGACCCGATGAGCGGCACCATCGACGCGCCCATCGGCCGGCACCCCAGCGCGGACTACAAGTGGGCCGTGATCCAGGACGGCAAGCCGTCGGTCACCCACTACGACCTGATCGAGGCCTTCCGGGCCGCGTCGCTGCTGGACATCAAGCTGGAGACGGGCCGCACGCACCAGATCCGCGTGCACATGTCCGCCCACCGGCACCCGTGCGTCGGCGACCTCACCTACGGCGCCGACCCGACGATCGCCAAGCGCCTGAAGCTGACCCGCCAGTGGCTGCACGCGGTGCGCCTCGGCTTCGAGCACCCGGCGGACGGGCAGTGGGTGGAGTTCGAGAGCAAGTACCCCGACGACCTCCAGCACGCGCTGGACGTCATCCGCGCCGAGAGCGAATGAGCGGGCGGCACACGGCCTTCACCGTCCGGCGGGCCGTCTCGCCTGAGGACCTGAAGGCCTGCTTCGCCGTGCGGACCGAGGTGTTCGTCGTCGAGCAGTCCGTGCCGGAATCGATCGAGTACGACGCGTACGACGCCGGGGCGGTCCACGTGCTGGCCGTGGCGCCGGACGGGACCCCGCTCGGCACCGGCCGGCTGCTGCACGGGCCGGCCGCCCTCGGCAAGACCGGGGACCCGGCGGTCGGCTCGCTCGGCCGGCTCGCGGTGACGGCCGCCGCCCGCGGGCTCGGCGTCGGGGCCGCTCTGGTCCGGGCGATCGAGGTGGAAGCGGCCGAGCTCGGGCTCCGCGCGGTCGACCTCGGGGCCCAGACGCACGCCCTGGGCTTCTACGAGCGGCTCGGATACGAGGCCTACGGGCCCGAGTTCGAGGAAGCGGGCATCCCGCACCGCTCGATGCGGCGCACCCTCCCGTAGCACACGGGCCGCCGCGCCCGACGGGCCCCCGCGCCTGACGGGTGCCGGGCGCCGGATGCGGCAGGGTGGGCGGGTGGAACAGCTCGCCCTGCTCTTCGTGCTGCTGCTCGGCGCGGTCGTCACCGTACCGCTGGGGGACCGGCTCGGCCTCCCCGCGCCCGTCCTGATGACGATCGCCGGGGTGGTGCTCGCGCTCGTCCCCGTCGTGCCGAACGTGGACATCCCGCCCGACTTCATCCTGCCGCTGGTGCTGCCCCCGCTGCTGTACGCCTCCGCGCAGCGCACCTCCTGGCGGCAGTTCGCCGCCAACGTCCGGCCCATCCTGCTGCTGGCCGTCGCCCTGGTGTTCGTCACGACCGCGGCCGTCGCCGCCGTCGCGCACGCCGTCGTCCCCGGGCTGCCGGTGGCCGCCGCGGTCGCGCTGGGCGCGCTCGTCGCCCCGCCCGATCCGGTCGCGGCCACCGCGGTCGCCGGATCGCTCGGGCTGCCCCGCCGCCTGGTGTCCATCCTGGAGGGCGAGGGGCTGTTCAACGACGTCACCGCGATCGTGCTCTACCACGTGGCCGTCGCCGCCGTCGTGAGCGGCAGCTTCTCCTGGCCGGACGCGGTGGGGGAGTTCGTCCTGTCCGCCGTGGTGGCCGTCGCCGTCGGCCTCGGCCTCGGTTGGGCGGCGAACGCGCTCATGGGGCGGCTCGGCGACGCCACCTTGCAGATCGGGCTGACGCTCCTGGTGCCGTTCGTGGCGTACGTGCTGGCCGAGGCGTTCATGGGGTCGGGGGTGCTGGCCGTGCTGACGACCGCCCTGTTCCTCGCCGAGTACGCGAACGACGCGGACGACGTGCTGGGGCGGCTGGCCGGGCACACCTTCTGGGAGGTCGTCGACACGCTCGTCACGGGCGTGGCGTTCGGACTGATCGGGCTCGAACTGCACCACGTGCTGGGCGTGGCGAGCGGCCGCGCCCTGCAGATGGCGGGCTGGGCCGCCGCGGTCGTGGCCGTGGTCGTCCTGGTGCGGCTGGTGTGGCTGCTGCCGGCCGCCTGGCTCGCGCAGCGGCTCCACACGCGGCGCGACTACGCCGAGGAGATCCCGCTCACCTGGCGGGAGAGCGTGGTGATGTGGTGGGCGGGGATGCGCGGGGTGGCCTCCGTGGCGCTCGCGCTGGCCCTTCCGTACACGGTGGACGGGGGCGGGCCCTTCCCCGCGCGGCAGGAGATCGTCTTCATCGCCTTCGCCGTGATCATGGTGACGCTGGTGTGCCAGGGGCTGACCCTGCCGTGGCTGGTGCGCCGCCTCGGCGTGGAGGCCGACACCGACGCCGAGCGGGAGATGCGGCGCCGGCTCGCGATCCGCGCGGCCAGGGCGGCGCGGCGGCGGCTGAAGGAGATCGAGGAGGTGGAGGAGCTGCCGGAGGACCTGATGGAGCAGCTCCAGCGGCGGGCGTACGACATGGGGGCCAGGATCAGCCCCGACATGGTGGACGAGGAGCGGCGGGAGGCGTACGTGCAGCGGGTCCAGCGGTTGCGGGACGTCCAGCGGATCCAGCGGGAGATGATGTCCGCGGCCCGGCACGAGGTGCTGGCCGCGCGCAGCGAGCCGGGTGCGGACCCGGAGGTGGTGGACCGGGTGCTGCGCCACCTGGACGTGCGCAGCCTGCGCACCCCGTAGCCGGCCCGCGTCCGCTCGGCCGGTCCGCGGATCCCGGCCGCTCAGCCGGATCCGGTCGTGCCGGGGCCGTCCACCGCGTCCGGGACGTCGGCGGCGTCGGCGGCGCCGTCGCCCCCGCGGGTGCGGGGCGGGGGCGGGGCCGGGGCCGGGGACGTCGCGATGCGGGGCAGGGCGTACGGGTGCCGGTCCGCCAGCCAGGCGATCATGCGCTCGCGGACCGCGCAGCGGACGGTCCAGATGTCGGAGGCGTTCCCGGCGGTGACGACGGCGCGGACCTGGATGGTGTGCGGTGTGGTGTCCGTCACGGCCAGGGCGGCGGTCCGGCCGTCCCATTCGGGCACCTCCTTCAGGATCTGCCGGAGCCGTTCGCGCATCGGCTCCAGCGGGGCGCTGTGGTCGAGGTGCCAGAACACGGTTCCGGTCATCTCGGCGCCGCCGCGCGACCAGTTCTCGTACGGCTTGCTCGTGAAGTACGACACGGGCATGGTGATCCGGCGCTCGTCCCAGGTGCGGACCACGAGGAAGGTGAGGGTGATCTCCTCGACGGTGCCCCACTCGCGGTCCACGACGACGGTGTCGCCGATGCGCACGGTGTCGCCGAAGGCGATCTGCAGTCCGGCGAAGAGGTTGCCGAGCGTGGACTGGGCGGCGATGCCGGCGACGATGCCGATGATGCCCGCCGAGGCCAGCAGGGACGCGCCGACCGTCCGCATCGCCGGGAAGGTCAGCAGCATGGCACCGGCCGCGATCACGACCACCGCCGCCGTGACCACCCGGTGGATGAGGGTCACCTGGGTGCGGACCCGGCGCACGCGCGCCTCGTCGGGGGTCCGCAGGGCGTAGCGGGCGTACGTGGCGTCCACGACCGCCGTCGCGATGCGCACCAGCAGCCAGGAGGCCGAGCCGATCAGTACGAGGGTGAGGGCGCGGCCGACGGCCCCGCCATGCGCGGGCAGGATCCGTGCCTCGCGGTAGGAGCCGTGGAGCAGGGTGGTGGCCAGGGTGAGCCGGAACGGGGTGCGGCAGTGGCGCAGCAGCCCCCACAGCGGGGTCTCGCCGTGGCGGGCGTCGGCGCGGCGCAGCAGCAGGTCCAGCAGCCAGCCGGCGAGGAGGGTGACGGCCAGCACGCCGCCGACGACCAGGGCCGGGCGCAGAACGGTGTCCGTGTCCATCCCTCGATCTTCGCAGGGAATCCCGACCCTCAAGTAGCGGGAGCTGACGCCCTTCACGCGGGCCGACGTGCCGCCGCGAAGCTCGAAGCCGCGCAACGGGCGCTGTCCCGTTTTCCCCGGGTCCGGCGGGACAAGCGCACCAAGGACCACCAGCGTGCCGTTGCGCGCGTCGCCGATCTGCACCGAAAGGTCCGCCGACAGCGCCTGGACCACGCCCACAAGACCGCCCTCGGGCTCGTCCGCGAACACGACGTGATCGCGTATGGGGACCTCAAGATCCGTCACATGAGCAAGGCCCCCGTGCCGAAACCCGACCCCGGTCGGCCGGGCAGATCTCTGCCCAACGGTGCGCGCGCGAAGGCCGGGCTGAACCGCTCGATCAACGATGCCGGATGGGGGGTGTTCCTCGCGGTCCTGAACGCCAGGGCTGAAAGCGCCGGACGGGAAATGATCGCCGTGGACCCCCGCAACACCTCCCGGACCTGTCCCGCATGCGGGCACGTCTCAGGGGAGAACCGGCCCACACGGGAGAAGTTCCACTGCGTTGGCTGCGGCCACCAGGCGCACGCGGACACGGTGGGCGCTCTGAACGTTCTACGGGCCGGGCTGGTCCGTCGCGAAGCCCAACCGGCATAGCGAGAAGCCCCCTCATCCATGAGGGGGAGGAGTCACGGACGTGTACCTCACCGCAACGACCGGGGGGAAACTGGCACGATGGTGGGCATGAACATCGTGCTCTTCCATTCGACGTACGGGCTGCGGCCCGCGGTGCACGCGGCGGCCGACCGGCTGCGCGCGGCCGGACACCGGGTCCAGGTGCCCGACCTCTTCGAGGGGCGCACCTTCGAGACCGTCGAGGAGGGCATGGAGTTCCGGGACGAGACCGGCCGGGACGAGCTGCTCCGGCGCGCGGTGCTGGCCGCCGCCCCGCACTCCGACGAGGGGCTCGTGTACGCGGGCTTCTCCTTCGGCGGCTCCCTCGCCCAGCACCTGGCGCTGGCCGACGAGAAGGCGCGCGGGCTGCTGCTCCTGCACGGCACGGCCGACCTGGAGGAGGACACCGCGGTCGACGACCTGCCGGTGCAACTGCACGTCGCGGACCCGGATCCGTTCGAGCCGCACGACTGGCTGACGGCCTGGTACCTGCGGATGCAGCGGGCGGGTGCGGACGTCGAGATCCACCGCTACCCGGGGGCCGGGCACCTGTTCACGGACCCGGACCTCGACGACTACGACGCGGAGGCCGCGGAGCAGACCTGGAGGGCGGCGCTCGCCTTCCTCGACAGCCTGTAGGAAGACGCCGCGCAAGACGCCGCGCAAGACGCCACGAGGGGCAGGGCACACGGCGTGCCCTGCCCCTCGTGCGTCAGTCGTGGCCGGTTCAGCCGCGGTAGGCGCTCCACATGCTCTGCATGCGGGCCACCTGGCCGGCGGTGAACTGGTACATGCAGGAGTCGTACGTGTAGTCCATGAAGTTGTGGATCGGGTCCTTGCCGGCCTTGGTGGTGCAGCTGTCGCGGCCGGTCGGGCACTCGTACGCGGCGGTCTTCTCGGCCGGCGTGTCGGAGACGGAGTCGCCGCTTCCGTTGCAGCCGCCCTGGAAGGTGTGGTAAAGGCCCATCCAGTGGCCGACCTCGTGGGTGGCGGTGTCACCCTCGTTGTAGTTGGCGGAGGAGCCGCCCGGCAGCGAGGAGTTGAGGAGGACGACGCCGTCCATCTTCGGCTGGGAGGCGTAGGAGCTGGGGAAGGTCGCCCAGCCGAGCAGGCCGCCGCCCAGGTTGGCCGTGTAGATGTTCAGCGCGTTGGCGCCGCCCTTGCGCAGGGCGTTCTTCATGTCCTTCTCGGCCTGGGTGCCGTCGGAGACGTTGTACCAGGAGGCGTTGTCCGTGTAGTCGGTGGACACCAGCTGGAACTGGTAGCCGGAGTTGACGTTGCCGCTGCCCTGGCCGCTGTACGCGGCGTTGAGGACGGCCAGCTGGCTGTTGATGTCCGTGGCGGACAGCTTGCCCTCGCTGCCGCTGTGGATGACGTGGACGTACACCGGGATGGTCGTCGCGGTGGTGGCCTCGGCGGCGCGCATCTGGCGCTGCGGGCCGAGCTGGGCGAGCTTCTTGGCCAGGTCCGCCTCCATGGACTTGACCTGGGCCTCCGTCACCTCGTTGGGCTCGGCGGCGTGCTCGTCCTTGGGGCGGGCGACGCGGGCGCCCGCGGGGGCCGAGGCGTCCTGGGCGCACTGCTCGGCGCCGGTCGGCGCGGCGGCGGCCAGGGTGGTGGGGGTGGAGACGGGGGCGAACGCCAGGGCTCCGGCCAGGACGGCGGGGGCCATGAGGCGGCGGCGGAGCATGGGGGATATGCGGGCGGAAGCGCGCACGTGGAACTCCTCGCAAGCGTGGTGGGGGGTGAGGGATTTCCTCACGCTGGCGCGAAGCTTATGTGTCCATGTCATGCATCTAGCAAGACCTGGAAGTAAAAGATTTGTTGCTTCTGTGCTTCAAGGGGCGCCTGGTCTGCACCAAGCGCCCCCTGCAACAATATTTTTGACGAATCGTCAGGAGATTCCGGTTACTGGACCGGAGCCCAGACCCGTTCCACCTTCTGAGTGCCGTTCAGCGTGCGGTACGAACGGGACCACCACGACGACGCGTCCTGCCTCCGCTTGTCGGAGACGACGTAGTAGTCCATCTGCGAACGCTCGTTCGTCACGTCCAGCACGCCGTAGCCGTGCGCGTCCATGTCGAGCCACTTCACGTGCCAGTTCGCGGCCTTGATGGCCGTCTCGGCCGCCAGCGAGACGGTGTCCGCCGGCACGTGCAGCAGGTCGTCGATGTTGTCGGAGGTCACCGACGTCACCACGAACTCGGTCGCGGCCGTCCCCGAGCCCGGGTACGTCGCCATGTTCATCGGGACCTCGGTGGCCCAGGCCATGTGGATGTCGCCGGTCAGGAACACCGTGTTCTTGATGTTCCGGTCCTTCAGGTGGCCCAGCAGTTCCTTGCGGTCGTCGGTGTAGCCGTCCCACTGGTCCACGTTGATGGCGATCCCGCCCTCGGGCAGGCCGAGGAGCTTCGCGAGCGGCCCGAGCAGGTGCGCCGGCAGGGAGCCGAAGGCGACCGGGGAGATCATCACCGAGGTGCCGACCAGCTTCCAGGTGGCGTTCGAGCTCGCCAGGCCCGACTTGAGCCAGTCCAGCTGGGCGCGGCCGGTGATGGTGCGCTCCGGGTCGTCCACCGCACCGCTGCCCACCTTGGCCTGCTGGGAGCGGAAGCTGCGCAGGTCCAGCAGGTGCAGGTCGGCGAGGGAGCCGAAGCGCAGGCGGCGGTAGACCGTGCCGGCGGTCGAGGGGCGCACCGGCATCCACTCGAAGTAGGCCTGCTTGGCGGCGGCCGCGCGGGCCGCCCAGTCGCCCTCGGTCCCCGGGGTGTGGTTCTCCGCGCCGCCCGACCAGGCGTCGTTGGCGAACTCGTGGTCGTCCCAGATGGCGACGATGGCGTGCGCGGCGTGCAGGGCCTGGAGGTCGACGTCCGTCTTGTACTTGCCGTGCCGGGCCCGGTAGTCGGCGAGGGTGGTGATCTCGTGCAGCGGCTCGTGCCGGCGTACGACGTACTTCTCCTCGGGGTAGCCCCCGCTCTGGTACTCGTAGATGTAGTCGCCGAGGTGGAGGATCGCGTGCAGGTCGCTGCGGGCGGCCAGGTGGCGGTAGGCCGAGAAGTAGCCGGCCTCCCAGTTGGCGCAGGAGACGACGCCGAAGCGGACGGAGGGGGTCGTCGCGTCGTGGCGGGGGGCGGTCAGGGTGCGCCCGACCGGCGAGACGGCGCTGCCGGCGGTGAACCGGTAGAAGTACGCGGTCTGCGGCTGGAGTCCGCGGACGTCCGCCTTGACCGTGTGGTCGGAGGCGGCGGTCGCGGTCACCGCGCCACTGGCGACGACCCGGGAGAACGCGCGGTCCTCGGCCACTTCCCAGCCGACCCGGGTGGCCGGGCCGACGCCGGAGCCGGGGACGGCCTCGGGGACGGGGGTGACGCGGGTCCACAGCAGGGTCCCGTCGGGCAGCGGGTCACCGGAGGCGACACCGTGCAGGAATGCGGGTCCGCCCGTGGCTGCGGAGGCGGGGGATATGCCCAGGGCGGCCGTTGCGAAGGGCGTGAGCGCCGCGGTGGCGGCTGCGGCCTTGACGACCGTACGGCGGCGGGGAGTTGCCGCGGTGGGGGAGGTGAGTTGGCTGGTCACGGGGCGTCATATTACTGACAGGTATAACCGTGGGTACAGCCCTGGGAAAGCAACGAGCGGACGAACTCTGGGAGTCCGCCCGCTCGTTGCGCGCCGGAGGTTACCGGCGGTTCGTGATCAGCCCGCGATGGCCTTGTCGACCGCCGCCGTGAACTCGTCCGGGGTCATCTTGATCTCGATCTTCTTGCCGTCCATCTTCAGCGACGGCGTGCCCTCCAGGCCCGCCTTGTCGAAGACCTTCGACATCTCGACCGCCCACCGGTTGTACGTGCCGTCCTCGACGGCCTTCTTGAACTCGGCGTTGCCCTTGAGCGCCGGGACCTGGTCGGCGACCTTCAGCAGGTACTCGTCCTTGCCGAACTTGTCGTCCCGCTCGTCCGGGTGGTTCTCCTGCGAGTACAGCGCCGCCTTGTACTCCGCGAACGCCTCGGGGCTGACGTTCAGGGCCGCGCCCAGCGCGCTCAGGGCGTTCTTCGAGCCGCTGCCGCCGAAGCCCTTGTCCAGGAAGGTGGCGCCGACGAACTGGAGCTTGTACTTGCCCGCCTCGACGTCCTTCTTGATCTGCGGGCCGACCTTCTGCTCGAACTGGGAGCAGATCGGGCAGCGGGCGTCCTCGTACAGCTCCAGCGTCTTCTTGGCGTCGGGCTTGCCCAGGACGACCGTCGTGCCGTTCTCGCCCGAGGTGTTCTTCGGGGAGACCAGTTCCGCCGTCGCGGCCTTCTCCCACTCGTCGGGCTGGTTGGCCTGGACGACGGCGTAGCCTATGCCGCCGGCCAGGGCCAGTACGGCGACGACGGCGCCGGCCACGACGACCTGGCGGCGGGCCTTGTCCTTCTTCGCCTGCTTCTCCCGCTCGATGCGCAGCCGCTCGCGGGCCGCCGCCTTGTTGGCCTGGTTGTTGCGTGCACTCATGGTGATCTCCGTGGGGTGTGACGGGTGATGAGGGGGTTCCGTACGGACGTCCTACGGACGTCACGCGCGCACGAGCGCGCCGTGTACGGGAGGCCCCCGCAGCCCCACGGAGTGGACGGGGAAACGGGTCCGGGCGGCCGGTCCCGCATGGCCCGGGCGCGGGCCGGGCCCGGCCGGGCGGCCGGAGCCCACCCCCGCCGAGGCCGCCGCCAGCCCCAGCGGCCGGAAGGCGAGCGCGGCCACCGCGCCCAGCAGCTGCCCCAGCGCCCGCTCGCCGTACCCCAGCCAGACCGCGGCCAGCAGCCCGACGCAGACGTGGGCGGCGAGCAGGAGCCACGGCGTCCACGCCCCGGCCGCGGCGGGCAGGACCGCGGAACGGCCGGCGGCACCGGACAGCTCGGCCAGCGGGCCGCCCAGCGGGGTCCCGGCGCACAGCTCGTGCAGGCCCAGCGCCCGCAGCGGGCCGGAGACCGGGCCGCCGGAGGGCCCGTAGCAGACGTGCTGGCCGGCGGTGAAGACGGTGTCGGCGGCCAGCTCCAGGGGGACCAGCAGCCCGGCGATCGGGCCGAAGCCCCGCTCCCGGCCCGCCAGCGCCCAGGCGATCAGGAACACGGAGGCGAAGGCCCCGGCGGCCGGGGCCGGCGGCAGCGGGACCCCCGCGATGAGGACGTGCGAGCCGGCCGACAGCAGCACGACGACCGCGCTGAACAGCGCGGCCCGCAGCCCCCTCAGCCCTGCTCCTGATATGTCCATCGCCGCGAGTGTGCCATGACTTTCTGTGAACGCAGGGCCCCGGGTCCGGGCGCGGCCCCTGCTACGGCCGGATCCGGCCGTTGCGGAACAGGTCCACGAAGAGCTGGTGGTCGGCGCGGGCCCGGGCCCCGTAGGCGTGCGCGAAGTCCACCAGGAGCTCGGCGAAGCCCTCCTCGTCGGTGGCGATCGCGGCGTCGATGGCCCGCTCCGTGGAGAAGGGGACGAGGCTGTGGCCGCTCTCCGCCTCGTCGGCCGAGGCGTGCATGGTCGCCGTGGCCCGGCCCAGGTCCGCGACCACGGCCGCGATCTCCTCCGGGTCGTCCAGGTCCGACCAGTCCAGGTCCACCGCGTACGGGGACACCTCGGCGACCAGCTGGCCGGCCCCGTCCAGCTCGGTCCAGCCCAGCCACGGGTCGGCGTGCGCCTGCAGGGCGCGCTGGGAGATCACCGTGCGGTGCCCCTCGTGGCGGAAGTACTCCCGCACCGCCCGGTCGGTGATGTGCCGGGACACGGCCGGGGTCTGCGCCTGCTTGAGGTAGATCACGACGTCGTTCTCCAGGGCGTCGCTGTGGCCCTCCAGCAGGATGTTGTACGAGGGCAGCCCCGCCGAGCCGATGCCGACGCCCCGGCGGCCCACCACGTCCTTGACCCGGTAGGAGTCAGGGCGCACCAGGGACTCGTCGGGCAGGGTCTCCAGGTAGGAGTCGAAGGCGGCCAGCACCTTGTACCGGGTCGCCGCGTCCAGCTCGATGGAGCCGCCGCCGGAGGTGAAGCGGCGCTCGTAGTCCCGGATCTCGGTCATGGAGTCCAGGAGGGAGAACCGGGTGCGGGAGCGGGCCGAGCGCAGGGCGGTCAGCAGCGGGCCCTGGGAGGTGTCCAGGGTGAAGGAGGGGAACTCCGACGTGTCGGAGGGCTTGGTGCCGGTGGCCAGGACGTGGATCCGCTCGCGGTAGGCGGCGGCGTAGATCCGCACCAGCTCGCCGATCTGGTCGTCGCTGAGCGCCTTGGTGTAGCCGATCAGGGCCACGGAGGCCGCGAAGCGCTTGAGGTCCCAGGTGAAGGGGCCGACGTACGCCTCGTCGAAGTCGTTCACGTTGAAGACGAGGCGGCCGGTGGAGTCCATGTAGGTGCCGAAGTTCTCGGCGTGCAGGTCGCCGTGGATCCACACCCGGCCGGTCCGGTCGTCCAGGTAGGGGCCGCCGTGCCGCTCGCGCTCCAGGTCGGCGTAGAAGAGGCACGCCGTGCCCCGGTAGAAGGCGAAAGCGGAAGCCGCCATCTTCCGGAATTTCACCTCGAAGGCGGCGGGGTCGGCGGCGAGCAGCTCGCCGAAGGCGGTGTCGAAGACATCCAGTATCTGTTCGGCGCGCTGTTCGCTCGCCGTCTCGGGGACCGCCATGGCGGGGTGCCTCCTGGTGCACGGGCTGGTACTGGTTCCGACCGACTGGACGCCGTGCGGGACCACCTGGTTCTGCAACGCCCGACCGTACAGTCAGGTGCCCGGAATGTGTCACCCGTGGGACGTAGGATTCGAAGTTGCCCCCCTACACCCGCCCCCGGAGGTCCCGCGCCGTGGCCAAGACGCCGTTCACGCACCTGCACGTCCACACCCAGTACTCGCTGCTGGACGGTGCCGCGCGGCTGAAGGACATGTTCGCGGCGTGCAACGAGATGGGCATGTCGCACATCGCCATGTCCGACCACGGCAACCTGCACGGCGCGTATGACTTCTTTCACTCCGCGCAGAAGGCCGGGATCACCCCGATCATCGGCATCGAGGCCTACGTGGCCCCCGAGTCCCGCCGCAACAAGCGGAGGATCCAGTGGGGCCAGCCGCACCAGAAGCGGGACGACGTCTCCGGCTCCGGCGGTTACACCCACAAGACGATCTGGGCGGCGAACGCCACGGGCCTGCACAACCTCTTCCGGCTGTCCTCCGACGCCTACGCCGAGGGCTGGCTCACGAAGTGGCCCCGCATGGACAAGGAGACCATCGCCCAGTGGTCGGAGGGCCTGATCGCCTCCACCGGCTGCCCCTCCGGCGAGGTGCAGACCCGGCTGCGCCTCGGCCAGTTCGACGAGGCGGTCAAGGCCGCCTCCGACTACAAGGACATCTTCGGCGAGGGCCGCTACTTCCTGGAGCTGATGGACCACGGTATCGAGATCGAGCGCCGGGTCCGCGACGGCCTGCTGGAGATCGGCAAGAAGCTCGGTATCCCGCCGCTGGTCACCAACGACTCCCACTACACGTACGCGCACGAGGCCGGCGCGCACGACGCCCTGCTGTGCATCCAGACCGGCAAGAACCTCTCCGACCCGGACCGCTTCCGGTTCGACGGCTCCGGCTACTACCTGAAGTCCACCGAGGAGATGTACGCCATCGACTCATCGGACGCCTGGCAGGAGGGCTGCGCCAACACCCGCCTGGTCGCGGAGCAGGTCGACACCGAGGGCATGTTCACATTCCGGAACCTGATGCCGAAGTTCGACATCCCGGAGGGCTACACCGAGGTCACCTGGTTCCGCGAGGAGACCATGAGGGGGATGCACCGCCGCTTCCCGGGCGGCATCCCGGACGACCGCATGAAGCAGGTCGAGTACGAGATGGACACGATCATCTCGATGGGCTTCCCCGGCTACTTCCTCGTGGTCGCCGACTTCATCATGTGGGCCAAGAACCAGGGCATCGCGGTCGGCCCCGGCCGAGGCTCCGCCGCCGGCTCGATCGTCGCCTACGCCATGGGCATCACCGACCTCGACCCGATCCCCCACGGCCTGATCTTCGAGCGCTTCCTCAACCCCGAGCGCGTCTCCATGCCCGACGTCGACATCGACTTCGACGAGCGTCGGCGCGTCGAGGTGATCCGGTACGTGACCGAGAAGTACGGCGCCGACAAGGTCGCCATGATCGGCACGTACGGCACCATCAAGGCCAAGAACGCGATCAAGGACTCCGCGCGCGTCCTGGGCTACCCGTACGCCATGGGCGACCGGCTCACCAAGGCCATGCCCGCCGACGTCCTCGGCAAGGGCATCCCGCTCTCCGGCATCCTCGACCCCTCGCACCCCCGCTACGGCGAGGCCGGCGAGATCCGCGGGATGTACGAGAACGAGCCGGACGTGAAGAAGGTCATCGACACCGCCCGCGGCGTCGAGGGCCTGGTCCGCCAGATGGGCGTGCACGCCGCCGGCGTCATCATGTCCAGCGAGAAGATCACCGACCACGTGCCCGTCTGGGTGCGGCACACGGACGGCGTCACCATCACCCAGTGGGACTACCCGAGCTGCGAGTCGCTCGGCCTGCTGAAGATGGACTTCCTGGGCCTGCGCAACCTCACGATCATGGACGACGCCGTCAAGATGGTGAAGGCCAACAAGGGGATCGACATCGACCTCCTGGCCCTCCCGCTCGACGACCCCAAGACCTTCGAACTGCTCCAGCGCGGCGACACCCTCGGCGTCTTCCAGTTCGACGGCGGCCCCATGCGCTCGCTGCTGCGCCTGATGAAGCCCGACAACTTCGAAGACATCTCCGCCGTGTCCGCGCTGTACCGCCCGGGCCCGATGGGCATGAACTCGCACACGAACTACGCGCTGCGCAAGAACAAGCAGCAGGAGATCACCCCGATCCACCCCGAGCTGGAGAAGCCGCTCGAAGAGGTGCTCGCGGTCACCTACGGCCTGATCGTCTACCAGGAGCAGGTGCAGAAGGCCGCCCAGATCATCGCCGGCTACTCGCTCGGCGAGGCCGACATCCTGCGCCGCGTCATGGGCAAGAAGAAGCCCGAGGAGCTGGCGAAGAACTTCACGATCTTCCAGGAGGGCGCCCGGAAGAACGGCTACACCGACCAGGCGATCCAGGCCCTCTGGGACGTTCTGGTCCCCTTCGCCGGCTACGCCTTCAACAAGGCCCACTCCGCCGCGTACGGCCTGGTCTCCTACTGGACCGCCTACCTCAAGGCCAACCACCCCGCCGAGTACATGGCGGGCCTGCTCACCTCGGTCAAGGACGACAAGGACAAGTCCGCCGTCTACCTGAACGAGTGCCGCCGCATGGGCATCAAGGTGCTCCCGCCGAACGTGAACGAGTCGGAGTCGAACTTCGCCGCCCAGGGCGACGACGTGATCCTCTTCGGCCTCACCGCCGTCCGCAACGTCGGCCAGAACGTCGTGGACTCGATCATCAAGACCCGCAAGGCCAAGGGGAAGTACAGCTCCTTCCCCGACTTCCTCGACAAGGTCGAGGCCGTGGTCTGCAACAAGCGCACCATCGAATCGCTGATCAAGGCCGGCGCCTTCGACGAGATGGGCCACACCCGCAAGGGCCTCGTCGCCCAGCACGAGCCGATGATCGACACCGTCGTCGCGGTCAAGCGCAAGGAGGCCGAGGGCCAGTTCGACCTGTTCGGCGCCATGGGCGACGAGGGCGGCGGCGACGAGCCCGGCTTCGGCCTCGACGTCGAGTTCTCCGACGTCGAGTGGGAGAAGTCCTACCTGCTCGCCCAGGAGCGCGAGATGCTCGGCCTGTACGTCTCCGACCACCCGCTCTTCGGCCTGGAGCACGTCCTGTCCGACAAGACGGACGCGGGCATCTCCCAGCTCACCGGCGGCGAGCACGCCGACGGCGCCGTCGTCACCATCGGCGGCATCATCTCGGGCCTCCAGCGGAAGATGACCAAGCAGGGCAACGCCTGGGCCATCGCCACCGTCGAGGACCTCGCCGGCTCCATCGAGTGCATGTTCTTCCCGGCCACCTACCAGCTCGTCTCCACCCAGCTGGTCGAGGACGCGGTCGTCTTCGTCAAGGGCCGCCTCGACAAGAGGGAGGACGTGCCCCGGCTGGTCGCCATGGAGCTGATGGTCCCCGACCTGTCCTCCGCCGGGACCAACGCCCCCGTCGTCCTCACCATCCCCACCCTCAAGGTCACCCCTCCGATGGTCACCCGGCTGGGCGAGATCCTCCGCCACCACAAGGGCAACACCGAGGTCCGGATCAAGCTCCAGGGGCCCCGGTCCACCACCGTCCTGCGCCTCGACCGGCACCGGGTCCAGCCCGACCCGGCGCTCTTCGGCGACCTCAAGGTGCTCCTCGGACCGTCCTGCCTGGCCGGCTGACGGCCGCCGGCCGGAGCGCGCGCCACCGGCGCACGACAGCAGAGGGCGCGCCCGGAACTCCTCCGGGCGCGCCCTCGCGCATCTGCCTCCGGCGCCCGCGGCGCCGGACGGCGGCGTCAGTTGTGGCCGAAGCGCTTCTGCTTGCCCTTGCGCGCCATATCCATCGGACTCGGCGACGAGGACGAGGACTCGGACGACGTCTCCTGCGTGCCCTTCGAGGACTCCGACGAGGAGCGCGTCTGCTGCTTCGGCTGCTTCTGGTTCTTGTTCTTGGCCATGGTGGAGCCTCCGTGAGGGTCTAGGGGCCAGGACCGCCTTCACACTCACACAGCACCACAAACCGCGCATTTTGGATCTTTCCCGGGCGTCGCCGACCGCCCGCGCCCCGAGAACCGTGAGATACGCCACGCCGATGATCCAGTTCCGGCCGTCAACACCCGTGTGGTCGGGCAGACTCGGGGAAAACCAGAGGATCCCCCCACGGAAGAGGTGGAACGCGTGGACCGCTGCGTCGTCCTGGTGGACGCCGGCTATCTGCTGGGCGCCGCCGCAAGCCTTCTCGCGGGGGAGCCCTCCCGCTCCCGCATCACCGTCGACCACGCCGCCCTCATCCACGGCCTGCGCGAGCGGGCCGAGGCCGACACCCAACAGCCCCTGCTGCGCATCTACTGGTTCGACGGTGCACCCGACCGGGTGCCCCAGCCCGAACACCGCCGACTGCGCGTCATGCCCCGCGTCACAGTGCGGCTGGGTGCCCTGACCCGTAGCGACGGCCGCTGGGCGCAGAAGGGCGTGGACGCCGCCATGCACGCCGAGCTCACCGAACTGGCCCGCAACCGCGCCTGCTCCGACGTCGTGCTCGTCACCGGCGACGGGGACCTCCTGCCCGGCCTGATGTCCGCCAAGGAGCACGGCGTCGCCGTCCACCTGTGGGCCGTCCAGGCCGCCGACGGCGACTACAACCAGTCCGAGGACCTCGTCGCCGAGGCCGACGAGCGCCGCGTCCTCGACCGCGCCTGGATCACCCGCGCCGTCCGAGCCAAGGACCTCGCCGGCCTGTGCTCCCCGCCGCCCGTGCCCCGCCCCGAGATCGCCGCGATCCTGTCCGCCCCGCTGCCCGAGGCCGCCCTTGCCGAGGCCGCCCGCAGCGCCGCCGCCAACGCCACCGCCCCGGCCGCCGCCACGGCCCCGGTCGTCCCCGAGGCCGGCGCCGCCCCCGTACCCGCACCCGCCGTCGGCGGCCGGGCCGTACCCACCCCCAAGGACCTCGCAGGCTCCCTGCGCGCGCCCGGCCACCAGCCCGGCCCCCCGCACGGGCACGCCGTCACCCCCTCCCCGGCCAGCGCCCTGCGCTGGTCCTCCGACCGGGGTTGGATCGACCGGCCCGGCCCGCTCGGCGAACCCGCCGAGACCGCCTCGCTGCCCACCCTCGCCCAGCTCACCAGCGCCGAACAGCGCTGGGCCGACCGCGAAGAGGACATCACCACCGTCGGCGGCGACCCCTTCGAGGTCGGCCAGGTCTTCGCCCGGCGCTGGATGGAACGCCTCCCGGAAACCGTCCACCTGCAGAAACTCGCCACCATGTACCCGCGCATCCCGCACCGCATCGACGGGGAGCTGCTGCGCTACGCCGCCCGGTTCGGCCTGCTCGCCCACAAGGACGACCAGATCGACGAACACGACCGCTACGCCATCCGCGCCGGGTTCTGGCGGGAGATCGACGTCCGCGCCGCGGCCGAGCGGGTACCGGGCGCACCGACCGCCGTGCCGGGCCTCCCGGCGACCCCGACGCCCGAGTAGGGCCCGGGGCCGCGTAGGCTGCTCCCTCGTGAGTACGGGCACAGCACCAGCGAAACCGCAGGGCAGCCGCAGCACGACGGCGGCCGCGGCGCCGCCGGCGGCCGACGGCGTCGTCTGCACGGTGCGTGACCTGGTCAAGACCTATCCCGCCGTACGCGGTCGGCGCGGGGCCCCCGCCCTGCCCCGGACCCGCGCCAACGACGGGATCTGCCTGGACGTCCGGCGCGGCGAGGTCTTCGGCCTGCTCGGCCCCAACGGCGCCGGCAAGTCCACCCTGGTCCGGCAGCTGACCGGCCTGCTGCGGCCCGACTCCGGCACCGTGACCCTGCTCGGCCACGACCTCGTACGCCACCCCGAACGCGCGGCCCGCCTCCTCGCCTACCTCGGCCAGGAGTCCACCGCCCTCGACGAGCTCACCGTCGCCCTCGCCGCCGAGACCACCGGGCGGCTGCGCGGCCTCGGCGCCCGCGAAGCCCGCGCCGCGCGGGACGACGTCCTGGAGGAGCTCGGGCTGACCCCGATCGCCGGGCGGCCCCTGAAGAAGCTGTCCGGCGGGCAGCGGCGGCTGGCCTGCTTCGCCGCTACCCTGGTCGGGGAGCGGCAGGTACTGGTCCTCGACGAACCCACCACCGGCATGGACCCCGTCGCCCGGCGGGCCGTGTGGTCGGCCGTGGACCGGCGGCGCGCCCGGCACGGCGCCACCGTCCTGCTCGTCACCCACAACGTCATCGAGGCCGAGACCGTCCTCGACCGGGTCGCCGTCATCGACCAGGGCCGGGTCATCGCCTGCGACACGCCCGCCGCCCTGAAGGCCCGCGTCTCCGACGAGGTCCGCCTGGAACTCGTGTGGCGGACCGCGCCGCCCCTGGACGTCCCCGAGGTCGCCGCGCTCGCCGCGACGGCCACCGAGTCGGGGCGCCGCTGGGTGCTGCGGCTCCCGCCCGACGAGGCCCGGGCCGCGGTGGCCGCGGTGACCGGCGGGCCGGCCTTCGCCGCCCTCGACGACTTCAAGCTGGCGACCCCGAGCCTGGAGGACGTCTACCTCGCGCTGGGCGGGCGCGCCACGAAGGGTCTGGTGAAGTCGTGACCACTGCCGACGCAGCCGCAGCCGCAGTCGTGCCGGCAGGCACCACCGCAACTGCCGCCGAGGCGGGCGCGCTGGCCCCCCGGGCCCGGTTCCTGCCCGCGCTGGCCGCCGTCTACCGGGCGCAGCTGTCCCGGGCCCGGGTGGCCCGGATCCCGCTGCTGTTCGTCGCCACCTTCCAGTCCGTCGGGATCATGGTCCTGATGCGGGGCGTGGTCGACGGCGGCACGGAGGCACAGGCCGTCGTGGCCGGCTCCTCGGTGCTGGTCGTCGCGTTCGTCGCGCTGAACCTGCTCGCCCAGTACTTCGGTCAGCTAAGGGCCGGCGGCGGGCTGGACCACTACGCCACGCTGCCCGTCCCGCCCGCCTCCGTGGTGCTGGGCGCGGCCGCCGCGTACGCCTCCTTCACCCTGCCCGGCACCCTGGTCACGGCCGTCTTCGGCTGCCTGCTGTTCGGGCTGCCCCTGGGCGGGCTGTGGATCCTGGCCGCGGTCGTCCCGCTGGCCGGGGCGGCCCTCGCCGGCCTCGGCGCGGCCCTCGGCCTGCTCGCCCCGCGGCAGGAGCTGGCCACGCTGGCCGGGCAGCTCGGCATGTCGGCGGCGCTGCTGCTGGGCGTGCTGCCCGCCGAGCGGATGCCCGACGTGATCGTGTGGGCGCGCGACCTGCTGCCGTCGACGTACGGGGTCGAGGCCTTCGCCCGCACCTTCGCACCGCACCCCGACTGGGCGCTCGTCGCCGCCGACCTCGCCGTGTGCGCGGCCGTGGGCGTGCTGTCGCTGTCCGTCGCCACCTGGGCCTACCGGCGGGCCGCCGTCCGCTGACGCCGGTTCCGCCCCGGCCCGGCACACCTGGCACGATGTGGGGGTGAGCGAACCCGTGACCACCCCGCCCCCCGTCGAACCGACGCCCGCCCGGCCGGCCGCACCCGGCGTCACCGCCGGGGACGTCCGAGACGGGGCCGCCGTCGCCCTCGTCGTGGGAGCCTCCGGGGCGTTGCTCGGGCTGCTGTGGGCGTGGCTGGCACCGCGGGCGCAGTACGTGTCCAACGGGCAGGCCGTCTTCCTGCGCAACACCGAGAGCGAGGCCCGGATAGGGGCCGACAGCACGTTCCTGCTGCTCTCCATCGGGATGGGCGTGCTCGCCGCCGTCCTCCTCTTCCTGTGGCGCCGCCGCGGCGGCGTCCCCCAGGTGATCGGGCTGGGCATCGGCTCCTGCGCCGCCGCCTGGCTGGGCTGGCACACCGGCGAATGGCTGGGCGGCTCCGGCGACGTGGCCGCCGCCGCGGCCGCGGCGGGCAAGGGCGTGCCGTTCGACGCGCCGCTGGAGCTCCTCGCGTACGGGGTGCTGCTGGCCTGGCCGATGACCGCGCTCCTCGTCCACCTCGGCCTGACGGCCCTGTGGAGCCCGTACGACCCGGAGCCCGACCACGACCCGGCCGACCCGGCCGTCGCCGGCGAGCCCGGTCCCGCCGCCGTCTACCCGCCGCCGCACGTCCACGCCGACCCGGCGCACCAGGAGCCCCCGCGGTCCTGACGGCCGGGGCGAGTAGCCGTCAGCAGTCCTTCGGGCCGGTCAGGGCCAGCGCCGTGAACTCGGGCGACCAGTCCAGGTCCCAGCGCTGCGCGTGCCGCCAACCGTCCCGCAGGCCCTCGACGACCTCGTCGGGGTAGCCGCGGCGGCAGCCGTCCGGCTGCCGCTCCCACACCTGCACCACCACGTAGACCACCCCGGTGCGTGGCTTCACCCAGCGGCGGGCGCCGGTCATGAAGCGGCACAGGTCCAGGTACGGCAGCACCAGCCGGCACGCCAGCACGTCCACGCTGCCCGGCACCAGAGCCGGCGGCCGGGTGTCGGTGAGGAAGTCGTGGACCTCGAAGCCCAGCCGCTCCTCGCCGGCCCAGGCCTCGCGGGCCCGCTCCACGGCGACCGGCGACCAGTCGTAGCCGGTCGTGTGCAGGCCTTCGCGGGCCAGCGCCGTCGTCAGCACCCCCCAGCCGCTGCCCACGTCCACGGCGGTCTTCATCCCCGTGCCCAGGACGTGCCGTCGGATGCCCGCCAGTTCCGCCTTCGTGAACGGCAGGTTCTCGTGCGGGTCCGGGTTGCTGTAGAAGCGGTCCCAGGCCATGCGCTTGGCCAGCGCATCGAGCGGGTCGGCCGGCACCCGGTGGGCCATGCCCGGCTCCGCGGTCGGCATCACCGGTTTCCGCCCCGGTCCGTGTTCCGGTTCCGGCCCGGGTCGATCGCCGAGAGGTACTCGCGGCCCGCGGCGGCGAACACGTTCTCGGTCACCGCCTCCAGCTCCTCCAGGAGCCTTCGCCGCCGCAGCTCCTGCTGCGGTGTCCGTACCGGGAGGGCGGTCGGCTCCGCCGCTCCGGTGTGCTCCACGTCCATCCCCATCTCCTTCGGTCGAGCCGTTCACCTGCCGGTCTCCGACAGCGCCAGCGCAAGGAAGTGGCCGCGGGCGGCCATGTCCTTGAGGAACCGCGCGTACTCGGCGAGATTCGGGCTGATGTGCTCGAACGCCGGCGCCAGCAGCCCGTCCGCGAAGCCGGAGCGCAGCAGCCGCCGTGCTGCCGACAGACCCGGCCGGTACTCCAGGAGCGCGGGCCCGCCCACGTCCAGGCACGTCTCGTCACGCACCAGGTAGTGCCGGGAGCGGGCGACGAGCTCCAGCGCCTCGAACTGGGCGTCCGCCGCGTGCGCGGGTGCCTGCACGTAGCGGACGACGCGCAGCACCCGCCCGTTCTCCCGGGCGAGGGCGGCGGCGGCCCGTACCCCGTCCGTGCGAACTCCCCACAGTCGTGAGAGCGGATCGGCCCGGGTGGCGTTCTCACGGTCCGTCCAGTCGTCGGGCTGCTGCTCGGTCATGGCCGTCACGGGGCGCTCCTCAACAGGCAGGGGAGATGGCAGCCGCCCAGGAACCGGGGCGTGTACGGCGGATGGACACCGGCTTCCCGGGCGGCCCGACTACCGTCCTACCAACTGGAGTTCACGTGCAACCGACTGTGACCAGTCGATTGCTCAGGGAAGTGAATTGGTATATGACGGGATACGCACAGGGGCCCGCATGAGGTCAACAGCAGGCGCGGTGAGACGAACAGGGCCCGTGAGGAAGCGCGCGGGGGCTGTCACCATCAGAGGAGGCGGCCCAAATCGGAGGGGAGGACACCCATGGCGGCACACGTAGGGTCGACGTTCCTACGCATCATGCTTGGAGCCGAACTCACCCGCTTACGTGACCAAGCCGGGTTGACGGGAGACCAGGCCGCAAAGGCGATCGGGCTCCGTTCGGCCTCGATGATCAGCAAGGTCGAGTCCGGGCAGAGCGGGTTCGAGCGCATAGAGCAGCTCAACAAGCTCCTCGAAGCCTACGGAGTGGATCTCGACGGCACGGAGATGCTCACCGACTGGTACCGGAACGCGAAGGGTCAGGACTGGTGGAGTCCCAAGTCCTCCACCTTGCCGTCCGGTATGAACCTGTACCTTGCGCACGAGTCCGGCGCGAAACGCGTGCGGGCATGGTGCCTCGGAGTCGTGCTCGGCCTGCTCCAGACCGAGGACTACGTCCTCCATCTGATGCGGTCGGCGCAGGCTGCCGACGAGCGCACCACGGAATTCGTGGAGAACGCCGTGGCGGTCCGCATGGAGCGGAAGAAGAGGATCACCGAGGAAGGCATGGAACTCGTCTGCATCCTGGACGAGTCGGCCCTCACCAACTGGGTTGGCAACCGAGAGGTGATGCGAGCCCAGTACCTGGAGTTGGCGGAGCTCACCGAGCTGCCCAACGTGGCAGTGCGGATCATCCCCGCCCGGGTACCGGCGTACCGGGTGCTGGGCGGCAGCTTCCACATCCTCCACTTCGATCGGAAGGAGCTTCCTCTCCCGGTCGTCTGCAACAGCACGACCGGCACCGTTCAGTTCATGTCCAAGGAGCGCATCGTCAAGCAATACGAGCGGCGCTTCGAGCACCTCGCACAGGGCGCTCTGCCCATCCACGAGACGCCCGACTTCCTGGCACGACTGGCACGAGAGGTTTGATCACCATGAGCACCAGCACCGGGCGCCCGTACGGCGAATGGTTCAAGTCTTCCTACAGCGGCGACCCCGACGGCAACTGCCTGGAGGCGTGCCCGCAGCCGGGCGCGGTCTTCGTCCGTGACTCCAAGCGCAACGAGGAGCCCGGGGCGCCGGTTCTCGGCTTCACCACGGCGGCGTGGTCGGCGTTCGCCGCGCATGTCGGCCTCGACCGCTGACCTCGGGGCGGGTGGCCTCCTCGCCCTTACCGAGGAGGCCACCCGCACGGACCGGCCCGCCGTACGGCACCGGCCCGGCTAGGCGCGGGCGATCGGGGCCAGGGTGGCCGCCGTCAGTGCGGCCAGCGTGGCGGGCGCCAGCTCGACCTCCAGCCCGCGCCGCCCGGCCGACACGCAGATGGTCGGGTGCCCCTCGGCCGAGGAGTCCACGACGGTCCGCAGCCGCTTGCGCTGCCCCAGCGGGGAGATCCCGCCCACCACGTACCCGGTGGTGCGCTCGGCCAGCGACGGATCCGCCATCACCGCCTTCTTCGCGCCGACGGCGGAGGCCAGGGCCTTCAGGTCGAGGCTGCCCGACACCGGGACCACCGCCACCGTCAGGACCCCGTCCGCGTCCGTGACGAGCGTCTTGAAGACCTGGTCCGGGCTCACGCCCATCGCCTCGGCCGCCTCCTGCCCGTACGAGGGGTGCGCCGGATCGTGCTCGTAGGCGTGGGTGGTGAAGTCCGCTCCGGCCGCGGTGAGCGCGACGATCGCCGGGGTCGCCGCGGACGCGGCCTTCTTCTTCGCCATCAGGCAGGGCTCCCGATCGGTTCTCGCTGTGCTTGGTCAGTTGGGGCTGGTCGGCATCCGCGTCAGGTCCACCGCGGGCAGCGACGGCAGGTGCCGGATCAGCGCCGTCTCCGCGCGCAGCAGCTTCAGCTCCTCCGCCAGCCGCGTCGCCGTGTCCGGTGCCTGCAGCAGCCGCTGCTTCGTCGGGGTGTCCAGCACCGCGGCCGCCGCCACCAGGTACGACACCACCGACGGCTCGTCGGGCAGCTCCGCCGCCGAGGCCAGCGACCGCTCCCGGGCCCCGGCCAGCCGCTTCTGGTACGTCCGGAACGCCCGAAGCACCCCCTCCGCCAGCGCGCCCGCGCCCTCGCCCGCCTCCTCCGCCAGCTCCTCCAGCTCGGCCACGAGGAACGGGCCCGAGGCGTCCACCGACAGCAGGCGCACCCGGGTCGTGCCCGTCGCCAGGACCTCGAAGCTGCCGTCCTGCCGCTCCCGGATCGTGGCCGCGTCGGCGATGCAGCCCACCCGGTGGAACGCCTGCACCGGGTCCGGGCCGAAGCCCGCGGTCGGGCCGCGCTCGGGCAGGGCCGTCTGGTCCGGCATGCCGGGGGCGGTCGGTGCGACCTCCCGGCCGTCGCGGATCGCGACGACCGCGAAGCGGCGCGGCTCGTCCTCGCCCGTCTTCAGCAGCTCCCGCATCATGGCGCGATAACGCTCCTCGAAAACGTTCAGGGGCAGCACCAGTCCGGGGAAAAGCACCGAGTTCAGCGGGAAGAGGGGCAGGCGAACGGTGGTCACGAGGCACAGGGTAGTGGCCGGGGGGAGGGCCCTGTCACCTCGGTTCTGCCTGGTCCGTCAGCCACGGCGGAGCAGCCGCGAGGCTCCTGCCGCCACCGTCGTCGCCAAGATCCACCCCAGCAGGACCAGTACTGCCGAGCCCCACTGCCAGTAGCCCTTCATCATCCACTGGCCCTGCTGGCCCAGGTCGATGACCGGAAGGAGCAGGTCCAGGGCGTAGAGCAGCGCGTTCCACTCGGGGTGCTCGTCCGGCTTGATCGCCGCCGGGGTGATCTGCGCGAACAGCAGCGCGCCCGCCGCCCACAGCAGCACCATCCACAGCGCGGCCCGGCCCGGCCGGTACCCGTAGGCCACCGTCCAGTCCTGCAGGTACCCCCAGGCCTTCGCCGCCGGCGGCAGCGTCGCCCGCCGCCGGCGCTGCTTGGCCAGCAGCACCTCCCGCGCATCGGCGTCCTCGCCGCTGGCCCGCAGCACGGCGGCCAGCCGCTCGTAGGGTTCCGGCGAGTACTCCCGGGTGGCCGCCGCCACCCACTCCAGCCGCCGCGCCAGCGGGAAGTGGCCGCGGGGCGCGAGGTTCTCGTAGACGAAGCCCTCGATCGACACCCCGCCGGGGTCGGGCCAGCTGGTGGAGGCGTCCACCAGCTTCACCACCTTGGCCCCGGACAGCACCACCCGTCCCCGCTCCGGCTTCTCGCCCACGAACCGCAGCTCCGGCGTCTGGATCCGACGCAGCGACACCTCCTGCTCCTCGGCCAGCAGGAACCGGGCCCCGTACAGGTCCACCGCGTCCCCGAAGCGGCCGTCGTCCAGGCGAAGCCCGCCCCGGCACTCGAAGCGCCGGGCCCGCTGCCCGCGCGCCGGGGTCTGGCCCAGGCCGTACGGGGGAGTGGAGGAACCGGAGTCACCGGGCACGTAGTCCACCGCTATCGAGGTCAGGTACAGCGTCCGCTCCACCGTCAGCTGCGGGGCGTTCAGTGCCCGCCGTCCGTACGGGTTGCGCAGCCGGGCCCCGCGCAGGTTCATCGACCCGCCGACCTTCGAGCCGCGCAGGCTCAGCTCCCCGTACGTCTCCAGCAGCTCGCCCTGGAAGTCCTGCGCCACCGCCATGCCGTCCGCGGCGACGGCCCGCCCCCGGTTGTCCCGCTGCACCACCGCCTGGCTGATCAGCAGGTCCGTGCCGATCTGCGCGTCGGTCAGCCGTATGCCCCGCGCCACCCGGCAGCGCGGCAGGTGCAGGTCGCCCTCGGTGTGCAGGCGGGAGGCGTCCAACCGGGGGATCGCGCAGTTGACCAGCCGCAGCGTGCCGAACCGGGCCTCGGACAGCTGCACCTCGCTGTCGAAGCGGCAGGACTGGAGTTCGACGTACGGCTCCACCGTGCCGCCCGACAGGTCCAACCGGCCCGAGATCCGCACCCCGCGCAGCTTCAGCGACGCCACCCGGCCCGGCACCGGCGGCGGCCCGTGGAGCAGCAGCAGCGACACCACGTCGGCGCGGACACTGCGCCGGGCGTCCCAGGTCCGGTCGCCGTGCGGGTCGTCCAGCTCGGCCGCCCGGGCGCTCAGATCGCACACGCTGCCCGTGCGGAACGCCCGCCACATCAGGCGCTCGGCATCGCCGAGGTCCGCCGGCTCCTCGTCGGCGCGCGGTGCCTCGGCCATGCGGTCCCCCTCCGCCGTACATCCGTGTACCGGGAACGTTAAGGGGAGGCGGTGACAGCCGGGGCGTGTATCAGCCAGTGATACGGGCGGACGGCCGTGGGAGCCGGTCTGAGAGAATTGGGAGGTGATCTCTCGTATCGATCTGCGCGGCAACGCCCTCCCCGAGGGCGCAGCCCTGCGCGACCTGCTTCCCCGTGCCGAGTTCGACGTGGAAGCCGCCCTGGAGAAGGTGCGGCCCATCTGCGAGGACGTCCATCATCGTGGCACCGCGGCGCTGATCGAGTACGCGCAGAAGTTCGACGGCGTGCAGCTGGAACAGGTCAGGGTGCCCGCCGAGGCCCTCGCCAAGGCCCTCGACGAGCTCGACCCGGCCGTCCGCGCCGCCCTCGAGGAGTCGATCCGCCGCGCCCGGACCGTCCACCGCGAGCAGCGCCGCACCGAGCACACCACCCAGGTGGTCCCCGGCGGCACCGTGACCGAGAAGTGGGTTCCGGTGGAGCGCGTCGGCCTGTACGCACCCGGCGGCCGCTCGGTGTACCCGTCCTCCGTCGTGATGAACGTCGTCCCGGCCCAGGAGGCGGGCGTGGAGTCCATCGCCCTGGCCTCCCCGCCGCAGGCCGAGTTCGACGGCCTGCCGCACCCGACGATCCTCGCCGCCTGCGCCCTGCTCGGCGTGGACGAGGTGTACGCGGTGGGCGGCGCCGTCGCCGTCGCGATGTTCGCGTACGGCACGGAGGACTGCCTGCCGGTCAACATGGTCACCGGCCCCGGCAACATCTGGGTCGCCGCCGCCAAGCGCTACTTCACCGGGAAGATCGGCATCGACACCGAGGCCGGCCCGACCGAGATCGCCGTCCTCGCCGACTCCACCGCCGACCCGGTGCACGTCGCCGCCGACCTGATCAGCCAGGCCGAGCACGACCCGCTGGCCGCCGCGGTCCTCGTCACCGACTCCGAGGACCTCGCGGCCGCCGTCGAGAAGGAACTGGAGCCGCAGGTCGCGGCCACCAAGCACGTCGAGGACCGGATCCGCCCGGCGCTCGCCGGCAAGCAGTCCGCGATCGTGCTGGTCGACAGCCTGGAGGACGGTCTGAGGGTCGTCGACGCGTACGGCGCCGAGCACCTGGAGATCCAGACCGCCGACGCCGCCGCCTGGGCCGCCCGCGTCCGCAACGCCGGCGCGATCTTCGTCGGCCCGTGGGCCCCCGTCTCGCTCGGCGACTACTGCGCCGGATCGAACCACGTCCTGCCCACCGGCGGCTGCGCCTGCCACTCCTCCGGCCTGTCCGTCCAGTCCTTCCTGCGCGGCATCCACATCGTCGACTACACGCGCGACGCGCTCGCCGAGGTCACCCACCACGTGGTGACGCTGGCCGAGGCCGAGGACCTGCCCGCGCACGGCGCCGCCCTCAAGGCGCGCTTCGGGTGGAAGGTCCCCGTCCAGTGAGCACGTACGACAGCACCGACAGCGCTGACAGCACCGACGGCACCGACCGGGTCGTCGGCATCGACGACCTCCCCATCCGCGACGAGCTGCGCGGCAAGACGCCCTACGGGGCCCCGCAGCTCGACGTACCCGTCCAGCTGAACACCAACGAGAACCCGTACGAGCTCCCCGAGGAGCTGGTGCGGCGGATCGCCGAGCGCGTCGCCGAGGCGGCCCGCACCCTCAACCGCTACCCCGACCGGGACGCCGTCGAGCTGCGGACCGCGCTGGCCGCCTACCTCACCCGGACCGGCGGGCACCGGGTCGCCCTGGAGAACGTCTGGGCCGCCAACGGTTCCAACGAGGTCATCCAGCAGCTGCTGCAGACCTTCGGCGGACCCGGCCGCACCGCGATCGGCTTCGAGCCCTCGTACTCGATGCACGCGCTGATCGCCCGCGGCACCGGCACAGGCTGGATCTCCGGCCCGCGCCGCGACGACTTCACCATCGACGTGGCGGCCGCCGAGCAGGCCATCGCCGAGAACGCACCCGACGTCGTCTTCATCACCTCGCCCAACAACCCCACGGGCACCGCGGTCGAGGCGGAGACCGTCCTCGCCCTCTACGAGGCCGCGCAGGCGGCCAAGCCGTCCCTGGTGATCGTGGACGAGGCCTACGTCGAGTTCTCCCACCGGGACTCCCTCCTCCCGCTGATCGAGGGCCGCCCGAACCTGGTGGTCTCCCGGACCATGTCCAAGGCCTTCGGCGCCGCCGGACTGCGCCTGGGCTACCTCGCCGCGCACCCGGCCGTCGTCGACGCCGTGCAGCTGGTGCGCCTGCCGTACCACCTGTCGGCCGTCACCCAGGCCACCGCCCTCGCGGCCCTGGAGCACACCGACACCCTGCTCGGCTACGTCGAGCAGCTCAAGGCCGAGCGGGACCGCCTCGTCGCCGAACTCCGGGCGATCGGCTACGAGGTCACCGAGTCCGACGCGAACTTCATCCAGTTCGGGAAGTTCGCGGACTCCCACACCGCCTGGCAGCAGATCCTCGACCGGGGCGTCCTGGTCCGGGACAACGGCGTGCCGGGATGGCTGCGGGTCACCGCGGGCACCCCGGTCGAGAACGACGCGTTCCTGGAAGCGGTTCGCGCACTGAAGAAGGAGCAGCACGCATGAGCCGCATCGGACGGGTCGAACGGACCACGAAGGAGACCTCCGTCCTCGTCGAGATAGACCTCGACGGCACCGGGCAGGTCGACGTCTCCACCGGCGTCGGCTTCTACGACCACATGCTCGACCAGCTCGGCCGCCACGGCATGTTCGACCTCACCGTCAAGACCGACGGCGACCTGCACATCGACAGCCACCACACCATCGAGGACACCGCCCTCGCCCTCGGCGCCGCCTTCAAGCAGGCCCTCGGCGACAAGGTGGGCATCTACCGCTTCGGCAACTGCACCGTCCCGCTGGACGAGTCCCTCGCCCAGGTGACCGTGGACCTGTCGGGCCGCCCCTACCTCGTGCACACCGAGCCCGAGAACATGGCCCCGATGATCGGCGCGTACGACACGACGATGACCCGGCACATCCTGGAGTCCTTCGTCGCCCAGGCGCAGATCGCCCTCCACGTCCACGTCCCGTACGGCCGCAACGCCCACCACATCGTGGAGTGCCAGTTCAAGGCCCTGGCCCGGGCCCTGCGCTACGCCAGCGAGCTCGACCCGCGCGCGGCCGCCGCGGGCATCCTGCCCTCGACGAAGGGCGCCCTCTAGCCGTGACCGGCCTCAGCACCGTCCTCATCGTCGTCGGCCTGTTCCTGGCCGGCGGCGTCTACTCCTTCCAGAAGCAGCAGATGCCCAAGTCGGTCGTCGTCCTGCTCGCCATCGGCTCCGCGATGTGTCTCGCCGCCGGAGTCCTGCGGATCCAAGGAATCTGGACATGAGCGCATCCCGTCCCACCAAATCGGTCGTCGTCCTCGACTACGGCTTCGGGAACGTCCGCTCCGCCGAGCGGGCCCTCGCCCGCGTCGGCGCGGACGTCGAGATCACCCGCGACTACGACAAGGCCATGGACGCCGACGGCCTCCTCGTGCCCGGCGTCGGCGCCTTCTCCGCCTGCATGCAGGGCCTGAAGTCCGTCCGCGGCGACTGGATCATCGGCCGCCGGCTCTCCGGCGGCCGCCCCGTCATGGGCATCTGCGTCGGCATGCAGATCCTTTTCGAGCGCGGCATCGAGCACGGCGTCGAGACTTCAGGTCTCGACGAGTGGCCCGGCACCGTCGGCCCGCTCAAGGCCCCCGTCGTGCCCCACATGGGCTGGAACACCGTCGAGGCCCCCGCCGACAGCCAGGCCTTCGCCGGCCTGGACGCCGACGCCCGGTTCTACTTCGTGCACTCCTACGCGGCCCACGACTGGAGTCTGGAGGTCACCAACGCGCGGATCGCCAGCCCCAGGGTCACCTGGGCCACCCACGGCGAGCGCTTCGTCGCGGCGGTGGAGAACGGGGCCCTGTGGGCCACCCAGTTCCACCCCGAGAAGTCCGGCGACGCCGGAGCCCAGCTCCTCACCAACTGGATCGAGACCCTGTGATGACCGAGCCCGCAGCACAGCCGCTGGAACTCCTCCCCGCGGTCGACGTCCGCGACGGCCAGGCCGTCCGCCTCGTGCACGGCGAGTCCGGCAGCGAGACCTCCTACGGCTCCCCGCTGGAGGCGGCCCTCGCCTGGCAGCGCGCCGGCGCCGAGTGGCTGCACCTGGTCGACCTGGACGCCGCCTTCGGCACCGGCGACAACCGGGCCCTGGTCGCCGAGATCACCCGCGCCATGGACATCAAGGTCGAGCTCTCCGGCGGCATCCGCGACGACGCCACCCTGGAGGCGGCCCTCGCCACCGGCTGCACCCGCGTCAACCTCGGCACCGCCGCCCTGGAGACCCCCGAGTGGGCCGCCAAGGCCATCGCCGAGTACGGCGACCGGATCGCCATCGGCCTCGACGTCCGCGGCACCACCCTCAAGGGCCGCGGCTGGACCAGCGACGGCGGGGACCTCTACGAGACCCTCGCCCGCCTGGACGCCGAGGGCTGCGCCCGCTACGTCGTCACCGACATCGGCCGCGACGGCACCCTGACCGGCCCCAACCTGGAACTCCTGCGGAACGTCTGCGCGGCCACCGACCGGCCCGTCGTGGCCTCCGGCGGCATCTCCTCGCTGGACGACCTGCGGGCGCTGGCCGAGCTGGTGCCGCTGGGCGTCGAGGGCGCCATCGTCGGCAAGGCCCTGTACGCGAAGGCCTTCACCCTGGAAGAGGCGCTGCGGGTGGTGGCCGGCGCATGAGCGGAACCGACGCGGTCCGCCGGTACTCCTCCGGCGGTCCCTGGGAGGACGCCGTGGGCTACTCCCGCGCGGTCGAACTGCCCAACGGGCTGGTGCTGGTCTCCGGCTGCACCTCGGTCGTCGACGGCAAGGTCGTCGCCGGCGGACCGTACGAGCAGGCGGTCAACGCCTTCCGCGTCGCCATCGACGCACTGGGGCAGGCGGGCCTGGGCGCCGAGCACGTCGTCCGCACCCGCATGTACCTGACCCATGCGCGGGACGTGGACGAGGTCGGCCGGGCCCACAAGGAGCTCTTCGACGACGTCCGCCCCGCCGCATCCATGATCATCGTGTCCGGCTTCATCGACCCCAGCCTGGTCGTCGAAGTCGAGGTCGAAGCCTTCCGAGGGGAGTCCTGATGTCACTCGCCGTACGGGTGATCCCCTGCCTTGACGTGGACAACGGCCGCGTCGTCAAGGGCGTCAACTTCCAGAACCTGCGCGACGCCGGCGACCCCGTCGAGATGGCCAGGCTGTACGACGCCGAGGGCGCCGACGAGCTGACCTTCCTCGACATCACCGCCTCGTCCGGCAACCGCGAGACCACCTACGACGTGGTGCGGCGGACCGCCGAGCAGGTCTTCATCCCGCTCACCGTCGGCGGCGGCGTCCGCACCGCGGATGACGTGGACAAGCTGCTGCGGGCCGGCGCGGACAAGGTCGGCGTCAACACCGCCGCCATCGCGCGGCCCGAGCTGATCCAGGAGATCGCCGAGCGCTTCGGCCGGCAGGTCCTCGTCCTGTCCGTCGACGCCCGGCGCACCGCGTCCGGCTCCTTCGAGGTGACCACGCACGGCGGCCGCCGGGGCACCGGCCTCGACGCCGTCGAGTGGGCCCACCGCGCCGCCGAACTGGGCGCCGGCGAGATCCTGCTGAACTCGATGGACGCCGACGGCACCAAGGACGGCTACGACACCGAGATGATCGCAGCCGTCCGCAAGCACGTCAGCGTCCCGGTGATCGCCTCGGGCGGCGCCGGCAGGCTGGAGCACTTCCCGCCGGCCGTCGACGCCGGAGCCGATGCGGTTCTCGCCGCCTCGGTCTTCCACTTCGGCGACCTCCGCATCGCCGAGGTCAAGGCCACCCTCCGCGAGGCCGGCCACCCCGTCCGCTGACCGCCGTCCGGCTGCCGCTGCTGCTGCCGCTGCGCGGAGCCGTTCCCCGCGCCTTCCCGAAACCGTGGGCTCCGCCCCCGGACCCCCGCGCCTCAAACGCCGGCGGGGCTGGATTTTCCGGCCCGCGCGGCGTTTGAGCGCACCGGGTCCGGGCGGAGCCCGGTTTCGGGAAGCGGTGGTCGGCAGCCGGGGGCGGCCGAGGCTGGCCACAGCACTAGAGGCCCAGTTGGGCCGTGGTGAGGCGGGCGAGGGCCTCCTTCTCGCCGTCCAGTTCCACCGCGGCGGCGGACTGCCGCCCGAAGCAGAACAGCGTCAGCTCACCCGGCTCGCCCGTCACCGTCACCACAGGCGTGCCCTTGTGGGCCACGGCCGTCTGGCCGTTCGGCCGGCGCAGCACCAGCCCCACCGGCGAGCGGCGGCCCGTCAGCCGGGACAGCTTCTCCAGCCGGGACCACAGCGCGTCCGAGAAGACCGGGTCCAGCTCGCGCGGCGACCAGTCCGGCTGGGCCCGCCGGACGTCCTCGGCGTGGACGTAGAACTCCACCGCGTTCGCCGCCTCGTCGATCTGCTTCAGCGCGTACGGGGACAGCTTGGGCGGCCCCGTCCGGATCAGCTGGATCAGCTCCTCGTACGGCTTGGCCGCGTACTCGGCCATCGCCCTGGCCAGCCGGTCCTTCAGCACGTTCAGCAGCAGGCCGCCCGCCGCGTCCGGGCGCCGCTCCCGCACCACCACGTGGGCCGCGAGGTCCCTGGTCAGCCAGCCCTCGCACAACGTGGGCGCCGACGGCCCGGCCGCCTCCAACAAGTCCGCCAGCAGCAGGCGTTCACGCTTGGCATGCATCGACATGCGGGCAAGCCTACGGCCGGAACCCGTCCGTCCGCCTTCCCATCAGGCGGACGGTGATCCATAACCGCCCGTCCGGCGCGGCACAATGGCCCGCATGAGTACCTCCTCCCTCGACCCCGCCATCGCCGCCCGGCTCAAGCGCTCCGCCGACGGCCTGGTCCCGGCCATCGCCCAGCAGTACGACACCGGTGAGGTGCTCATGCTCGGGTGGATGGACGACGAGGCGCTGCACCGCACCCTGACCACCGGCCGCTGCACCTACTGGTCGCGCAGCCGGCAGGAGTACTGGGTCAAGGGGGACACGTCCGGCCATGTCCAGCACGTGAAGTCCGTCGCGCTCGACTGCGACGCCGACACCGTGCTCGTCAAGGTCGACCAGGTCGGCGCCGCCTGCCACACGGGCGCCCGTACGTGCTTCGACGCCGATGTCCTTCCGCTGGCCGCCGACCAGGCAGACAGGTAATCCCATCCATGGATCTCGAACAGTTCCGCAAGCTCGCCGCCGACCGCCGGGTGATCCCCGTGAGCCGCAAGCTGCTGGCCGACGGGGACACCCCCGTCGCCCTCTACCGCAAGCTCGCCGCCGAACGCCCGGGCACCTTCCTGCTGGAGTCCGCCGAGAACGGCCGCTCCTGGTCGCGCTACTCCTTCGTCGGCGTCCGCAGCGACGCCACCCTCACCGTCCGCGACGGGCAGGCCCACTGGATCGGCACCCCGCCCGTGGGCGTCCCCACCGGCGGCGACCCGCTGGAGGCCCTGCGCGCCACCGTCCAGGCCCTGCACACCCCGCGCGACCTCGCCACCGGAATGCCGCCCTTCACCGGCGGCATGGTCGGCTACCTGGGCTACGACATCGTGCGCCGCCTGGAGCGCATCGGCGACCACGGCACCGACGACCTCCGGCTGCCCGAGCTGACCATGCTCCTCACCTCCGACCTGGCGGTCCTCGACCACTGGGACGGCACCGTCCAGCTCATCGCCAACGCGATCAACCACAACGACCTCGACACGGGCGTCGACGAGGCGTACGCCGACGCCGTCGCCCGCCTCGACGCCATGGAGGCCGACCTCGCCCGGCCCGCCCCGTACACGCCGGCCCCGCTGCCCGCCTCCGAGCTGCCCGAGTTCTCCGCCCTGTGGGGCGGCGAGAAGTACCAGGCCGCCGTCGAGGACATCAAGGAGCGGATCCGGGCCGGCGAGGCCTTCCAGGTGGTGCCCTCGCAGCGGTTCGAGACGCCCTGCCGGGCCTCCGCGCTGGACGTGTACCGGGTCCTGCGGGCCACCAACCCGTCCCCGTACATGTACCTCTTCCGCTTCGAGAACGGCTTCGACGTCGTCGGCTCCAGCCCCGAGGCCCTGGTCAAGGTCGAGGACGGCCGGGCCATGGTGCACCCCATCGCGGGCACCCGCCACCGCGGCGCCACCCCGCAGGAGGACCACGAGCTCGCCGAGGAGCTGCTGGCCGACCCCAAGGAGCGGGCCGAGCACCTGATGCTCGTCGACCTGGGCCGCAACGACCTGGGCCGGGTCTGCGAACCGGGCTCCGTCGAGGTCGTCGACTTCATGAGCATCGAGCGGTACTCGCACGTCATGCACATCGTGTCCACCGTCACCGGGCGCGTCGCCGAGGGCCGGACCGCCTTCGACGTGCTCACCGCCTGCTTCCCGGCCGGCACCCTGTCCGGCGCGCCCAAGCCGCGCGCCATGCAGATCATCGAGGAGCTGGAGCCCTCGCGCCGCGGCCTGTACGGCGGCTGCGTCGGCTACCTCGACTTCGCCGGGGACTCCGACACCGCCATCGCCATCCGCACCGCCCTGCTCCGCGACGGCACCGCGTACGTGCAGGCCGGCGCGGGCGTGGTCGCCGACTCGGTGCCGGAGCTGGAGGACGACGAGTGCCGCAACAAGGCGTCCGCCGTGCTGCGCGCGGTGGCCGCGGCGAACCGCCTCCACGGCTCCTGAGGCGGTAGGGGATAGTGGGGTACGTGAGTGCCGTACCCCCACCCCGAAACGACACCGGCGCCCCGGAGCGCTCCGAGGCCCCCTCGGGCCGCGGAGGCCGCCGCAGCGTGGCCGCCGCCCTGCTGCTCGGCGCGCTCGGCGCCACCGTCGTCCTGCTCGGCTCCGGCCGGGTGTGGGCCCGGGGCACCGCAGCCGTCGGCGGCGGCTCGCTCCCGGTGACCGCCGACGGGCAGGCCGTCACCGGTCTGCCCGCCGCCCTCGCCATCGTCGGCCTCGCCGCCCTGGTCGCGGTGTTCGCCGTACGCGGCACGGGCCGGCTGCTGGTCTCCGCCCTGCTGGCCCTGAGCGGCCTCGGCGCGGCCGTCGCCGCGGTCCTGGCCGCCGACGACCGGCAGGCCCTGGACGCGCAGGCCGCCCGGGCCACCGCCGACACGGCGGCGCAGGTGGGCGCCCTGGCGCACACCGTCTGGCCGTACGTCACCGCCGTCGGCGGCGTCCTGATCCTGGCCGCCGGGCTGTTGGCCCTGCGCCACGGCCGCACCTGGCCCGCGATGGGCGGCCGGTACGAGCGCGACGGCGGCGCCCGTACCCGCAGGCCCGCGGCAGTGGACCCGGACCGGCCCGAGGACCTGTGGAAGGCCCTGGACCGCGGCGAGGACCCCACCCGCTGACCACCCACCGCACCCGGTGCGGGACAATGAGCACCGAGCGTGCGGGACAGCACGTGCGACAGAGCAAAACGAGGAGCAACTCATGGCGGGCAGCAACCACGGACACACCCCGGCCGCCTGGACCGGTGTCGTCATCGCCTTCATCGGTTTCTGCGTCGCCGGCGCCTTCATGGTGCTGGCGAACCCGGTCGGGTTCTGGGCCGGTATGGCCGTCGTCGCGCTGGGCGGTGTCGTGGGCCTGGCGATGCGGGCCGCGGGCATGGGTGCTCCGAAGCCCGCCCACGACGACCTCGCCAAGGTCATCGCCGCCTCCAAGGCCTGACGCTCCGGGGCCCTCGCCCCGCAGCGGACACGCAAAGGCGCGGCCCGGTCGGGCTGCGCCTTTTGCCATGACCGAGGAGAATCAGCGCGTGGACGCCCCCCGCACCTCCCCAGCGCCCTTCACCGGGCCCGTGCCGCCGGTCCCCGCCGCGCCCGCCTCCCGGGCCCGCAGGCTGGCCTCCCCGGCGCTCTGGCTGGGCTCGGCCGCCGCGGCATTTGCGTACGTGGGCGCCGTGGATCCCAATGAACCCGGCCACTATCCGCTCTGCCCGCTTTTCCGCATCACCGGAATCCTGTGTCCCGGATGCGGCGGACTGCGCAGTGCCCATGCGTTCGCCCACGGCGATCTGATCACAGCTTTCGGGCAAAATGCCTTGGCCGTGATCGGCTACTTCGTCTTCGCCGCGGTCATGGTCGGATGGCTCGTCCGGGCCTGGCGTGGCGCTCCGACCCCGCGTTTTGCCCTGCCCGCACCGTATTGGTGGGTCCTGGGCGGGGTCGCGCTGGTCTTCGCCGTCGTCCGGAACCTGCCGTTCGGATCCGCGTTGGCCCCGTGAGGCCTATATGAATCCGAGATTCCGAATGTCCAGGTAATGGACATCCGTCAAGTGCGTGCGGAGAGCGACGCCCGGGGCGGATACCATTTGATTGCTGACCTTGCAGTCGTACGTGTCTGTGAGGCGGCCGACCGTCATCGACCCGGAAGGGGGCCGCTCGCGTGAGTGTGCTCGACGAGATCATCGAAGGGGTCCGCGAAGACCTTGCCGAACGGCAGGCCCGCGTGAGCCTCGACGAGCTCAAGGAGCGTGCCGCCAAGGCGCCCCAGGCCAAGGACGGCGTCGCGGCCCTGCGCGGCGACGGCGTCAAGGTGATCTGTGAGGTCAAGCGCTCCAGCCCTTCCAAGGGCGCGCTGGCCGCGATCGCCGACCCCGCCGGACTCGCCGCCGACTACGAGGCGGGCGGTGCGGCGGTCATCTCCGTCCTCACCGAGCAGCGCCGTTTCGGCGGCTCGCTGGCCGACCTGGAGGCCGTCCGCGCACGCGTGGACATCCCGATCCTCCGCAAGGACTTCATCGTCACGGCGTACCAGCTGTGGGAGGCCCGCGCCTACGGCGCCGACCTCGTGCTGCTGATCGTCGCGGCCCTGGAGCAGGAGGCCCTCGTCTCCCTCATCGAGCGGGCCGAGTCCATCGGCCTCACCCCGCTCGTCGAGGTCCACGACGAGGAGGAGATCGAGCGCGCGGTCGCGGCCGGCGCGAAGATCATCGGCGTGAACGCCCGTAACCTCAAGGACCTCACCGTCGACCGCGCCACCTTCGAGCGCGTCGTCGGAGAGATCCCCGCCCACATCGTCAAGGTCGCCGAGTCCGGCATCCGCGGCCCGCACGACCTGATCGCCTACGCCAACGAGGGCGCGGACGCCGTCCTCGTCGGCGAGTCCCTGGTGACCGGACGCGACCCGAAGGCGGCCGTGGCCGACCTCGTCGCCGCCGGCGCCCACCCCGCCCTGCGCCACGGCCGGAGCTGACCCGACCCATGCCCACCCACCGCCCCTCCGTCAGCACGCGCCCGGGCCACGGCCCGGCCGTAGACGTGCCGACGGCGCACGCGCCCCTGGCGCGCGGCTGCCGCCCCCGCGGCTGCCGCGCCCCGGCCCGGCGCGTCCACGGGCGGCGGGTGCGGTACGTGATCGGCTCCGAACCCGGCCAGGTCAACGGCATGCGATGGCGTCGCGGAGACGCGCTGTAGCGGACTCCTCCCGCCCGGCAGGTACACCTGCCGCGGGCCGGTTCCGCACGGCCCCCGCCCCCACGGGCCGGCCCACCGGCCGCCCCGGGGCCGCGGGCCCCCGCACCGTACCCGCCCGCACCCCGCCCGGGGTGTGGTGTGCGCGGCACGGGCGGGCGGCGCACTACGGTGACCACCACCCGCCGCACCACGCATCCCGTAGGAGTGACTGGGCATGTCCAGCGCCAGCGAGTTCTTCATCCCGGACCCGGAGGGTCACGTCCCCAACGCCGAGGGCTACTTCGGCGACTTCGGCGGCAAGTTCATCCCGGAGGCGCTCGTCGCCGCCGTGGACGAGGTGGCCGTCGAGTACCAGAAGGCCAAGGACGACCCGGCCTTCTCGGCCGAGCTGAACGACCTCATGGTCAACTACACCGGCCGCCCGAGCGCCCTCACCGAGGTGCCCCGCTTCGCCGAGCACGCCGGCGGCGCCCGGATCTTCCTCAAGCGCGAGGACCTCAACCACACCGGCTCCCACAAGATCAACAACGTGCTGGGCCAGGCGCTGCTCACCAAGCGCATGGGCAAGACCCGCGTCATCGCCGAGACCGGCGCCGGCCAGCACGGCGTGGCCACCGCCACCGCCTGCGCCCTCTTCGGCCTCGACTGCACCATCTACATGGGCGAGGTCGACACCCAGCGCCAGGCCCTGAACGTGGCCCGCATGCGCATGCTCGGCGCCGAGGTCATCGCCGTGAAGTCCGGCTCGCGCACCCTCAAGGACGCCATCAACGAGGCCTTCCGCGACTGGGTCGCCAACGTCGACCGCACCCACTACCTCTTCGGCACCGTCGCCGGCCCGCACCCCTTCCCGGCCATGGTCCGCGACTTCCACCGCGTCATCGGCGTCGAGGCCCGCCGCCAGATCATCGAGCGCGCCGGCCGGCTCCCCGACGCCGTCGCCGCCTGCGTCGGCGGCGGCTCCAACGCCATCGGCCTCTTCCACGCCTTCATCCCCGACACCGAGGTCCGCCTGGTCGGCTTCGAGCCCGCCGGGCACGGCGTCGAGACCGGCGAGCACGCGGCCACCCTCACCGCCGGCGAGCCCGGCATCCTGCACGGCTCCCGCTCCTACGTCCTCCAGGACGAGGAGGGCCAGATCACCGAGCCGTACTCCATCTCGGCCGGCCTCGACTACCCCGGCATCGGCCCGGAGCACTCCTTCCTCAAGGACACCGGCCGCGGCGAGTACCGCGCGGTCACCGACGACGCCGCGATGCAGGCCCTGCGCCTGCTCTCGCGCACCGAGGGCATCATCCCGGCCATCGAATCGGCCCACGCCCTCGCCGGCGCCCTGGACCTCGGCCGCGAGCTGGGCCAGGACGGCCTGATCGTGGTCAACCTGTCCGGCCGCGGCGACAAGGACATGGACACCGCCGCCCGCTACTTCGGGCTGTACGACAACGCCGAGGGGGAGTCGAAGTGAGCAACGAGAAGACCGGCCGCATCCAGCTGCTGAGCGACACCCTCGCCAAGGCGAAGGCCGAGGACCGCGCCGCCCTCGTCGCCTACCTCCCGGCGGGCTTCCCGACCGTCGACGGCGGCATCGAGGCCGTCAAGGCCGTCATCGAGGGCGGCGCCGACATCGTCGAGGTCGGCCTCCCGCACAGCGACCCCGTCCTCGACGGCGCGGTCATCCAGACGGCCGACGACATCGCCCTGCGCGGCGGCGTCAAGATCGCCGACGTGCTGCGCACCGTGCGCGAGGCGCACGAGGCGACCGGGGCCCCGGTGCTGGTGATGACGTACTGGAACCCGATCGACCGCTACGGCGTGGAGCGGTTCGCCGCCGAGCTCGCCGCGGCGGGCGGCGCCGGCTGCATCCTGCCGGACCTGCCGGTCCAGGAGTCCGCGCTGTGGCGCGAGCACGCCGACGAGCACGGGCTGGCCACCGTCTTCGTCGTCGCCCCCAGCAGCAAGGACGAGCGGCTGGCGACCATCACGGCCGCCGGTTCCGGCTTCGTCTACGCCGCCTCCCTGATGGGCGTCACCGGTACCCGCGAGTCGGTCGGCAACGAGGCCCAGGAGCTGGTCCGCCGCACCCGCACGACCACCGAGCTCCCGGTGTGCGTCGGTCTCGGCGTCTCCAACGCCGTCCAGGCCAAGGAGGTCGCCGGCTTCGCCGACGGGGTGATCGTCGGCTCGGCGTTCGTGAAGCTGCTGCTGGACGCGCCGGACCTGCCGGCCGGGCTGGCGGCCGTACGGTCGCTGGCGGGCGAACTTGCGGAAGGCGTACGCAGGAGCTGACCCGGGCAGGGCCGCGCAGGGGTTCTGTAGCCCGATCGGGTGGATCTGGGAGCAGGGGGGCACGGGAGTGCCTCCCTGCTTCGTTTGGCCGACCGTGAGCGAGAAGAACGACGGTGCAGACCGCCAAGCGAAACGATCGGCCCGGGAGCGGCTCCAAGCGGAGCGCGAGCGGGAGAAGCAGAAGGACAAGCGCCGGCGGACGCTCGTCGTGGTGGGGGCGGTCGTCGGCGTACTGGCCCTGGCGGCCGTCGTCGGCCTGATCGCGGCCAACGCCGGCAAGGGCGGCAAGGAGGCGGCCGGCCCGGTGGCGGCCCCCTCCGGCGCTGCCGGCAAGGACGCCCTGGCCGTTCCGACCGGCAGCAGCGAGGCCAAGTCCACGCTGACCGTGTGGGAGGACTTCCGCTGTCCCGCCTGCAAGGCCTTCGAGGTCAACTACAAGGACACCGTCCACGAGCTGGAGGCTAAGGGCCTGCTCAAGGGCGAGTACCACCTGGTCACCCTGATCGACGGGAACATGGGCGGCACCGGCTCCCTGAAGGCCGCCAACGCCGCCGCGTGCGCGCAGGACGCCGGGAAGTTCACCGAGTACCACGACGTGCTGTTCCAGAACCAGCCGCAGGAGACCGACGACGCCTACGGCAAGAACGCCAAGCTGATCGAGCTCGCCGGCAAGGTCGAAGGGCTGGACACCCCCGCCTTCCGCCAGTGCGTCGAGGAGGGGACGCACAACAGCTGGGTGGCCAAGTCGCACGAGGCGTTCCGGGCCGGGAACTTCCGGGGCACCCCCACCATTCAGCTGAACGGCAAGGACATTTTCGCCGACCAGGCCAATCCGCTCACCCCGCAGAAGCTGAAGGAGCAGGTGGAGGCCGCGGCCAAGGGCACCGCCACCACCGGTGGCGGGAAGGCCTCGGGGTCCCCGTCGGCCTCGGCTTCCGGGTCCTCGGCCTCTCCGGGACCGCGGGCGAAGGGGACGGGCGGACAGGGCTGAGCCCAGCCGATGGAACGAGACGCTCCGGTCCGGGAGCGCCGTGCACACGAGGTGTCGATTTGATGGCAGCTTGCCGGGCGGGTTGCGGTCAGCACCGCCCGGCAAGGTAGCGTCGGACCTGCCATGGAACTTGCCTACATCCCCAGTCCGTCGACCGGCGTGGTCCACCTCGGACCGATCCCGCTGCGCGGCTACGCGTTCTGCATCATCATCGGTGTCTTCGTCGCCGTCTGGCTCGGTAACAAGCGCTGGATCGCACGCGGCGGAAAGCCGGGCACGGTCGCGGACATCGCCGTGTGGGCGGTTCCGTTCGGCCTGGTCGGCGGCCGCCTCTACCACGTGATCACCGACTACCAGCTGTACTTCGGCGAAGGCCGCAACTGGGTCGACGCCTTCAAGATCTGGGAGGGCGGCCTCGGCATCTGGGGCGCGATCGCCCTCGGCGCCCTCGGCGCCTGGATCGGCTGCCGCCTGCGCGGCATCCCGCTTCCGGCCTGGGCCGACGCCCTGGCCCCCGGCATCGCCCTGGCCCAGGCCATCGGCCGGTGGGGCAACTGGTTCAACCAGGAGCTCTACGGGCGCGCCACCGACCTGCCGTGGGCGGTGAAGATCAGCGACGGCGCCAACCGGGTCGCCGGCACCTACCATCCGACCTTCCTGTACGAGTCGCTGTGGTGCCTCGGCGTCGCCGGGCTCGTGCTGTGGGCCGACAAGCGGTTCAAGCTCGGCCACGGCCGCGCCTTCGCCCTGTACGTGGCCGCGTACTGCGTCGGGCGCAGCTGGATCGAGTACATGCGGGTCGACGAGGCCCACCACATCCTCGGCGTACGGCTCAACGTCTGGACCTCCATCGGCGTCTTCCTGCTGGCCGTGACCTACTTCGTGCTCTCCGCGAAGCTGCGTCCGGGCCGCGAGACGGTCGTCGAGCCCGACCGCGGCCCGGACGGGGACGCCGCCGCGAAGGCGGGGGACGCGAAGGCCGAGGACACCGGGGCCGCCGGTGCGAAGGCCGCGGACGCGAAGGCTGCGGACGCGAAGGCTGCCGACGCGAAGACCGGGGACGCGAAGACCGCCGACGCGAAGGCCGGGGACGACAAGGCCGCCGGGGACGACAAGGCCGCCGGGGCCGAGGCGGCCGCGGTCGCGGAGCCCGCGGCCGGCGGCGCCGAGCCGGCCGGGGCAGCGGCTCCGGCCGCGAACACCGCCGAGGCCCAGCCCGGGGCCAAGAAGCTCTGACCCTGTCCCGGCCCGGGCCGGGAGGGACAGCACACCGCCGAGAGGGGGGGGGACACATCAAGGGGTGGGCATCCCTGCCCCCCCCCCCTTTTGTCGTGTCCCCCCCCCAGAGCCCCACCATGAGGGGGAGGGGGAACCGGCCGG
>NZ_JBVHVT010000069.1:0-47667 GCF_055564695.1 Streptomyces sp. NPDC029014 | reverse complement strand
CACCACGGCGGGAGGGAAGTGCAACTCTCCCCTCCCCCCCCCCCCCTCCTCTCCCCCCCCCCCCCCCCCCCCCCCCCCCCCCCCCCCCCCCCCCCCCCCCGGGGCAGGCGCTGAGGATCCGTCACGGCGCCGTCGAAGCCCGGTCCGTCCGCGCCGAGTTGCCGGATTCCGGCTCCTTCCGGGGTCTTCCCGGTCGTTCCGGATCCGCTCCGGACGCCCCGCGGAACCCGGCAACTCGGGTCGTACGACGGCAAAACCCAAGGGGATCGGGGGCCCCGGGACGCGACACGCATCGTGCGCCTCCTGTGCGCCCTATGTCGCGGGAGAACCTTCCTTCGATACGCTGTACTGACATCCGCCACCGCGCATATGACCGCGGTGCCGCCCCGAGGGCCTCCGGGTGTCGTACCTTCTCCAGTACATTCGCAGCGAACTTCTCGCACAGTCACAAGGAGTGTCATCGGACGATGGCCGGTCCAGCGTTCCGCGCCGCCGCCGTACGGGTGCGCGTCCCCGCCAGCAGTGCCAACCTCGGCCCGGGCTTCGACGCCCTCGGGCTGGCCCTGGGGCTCTACGACGACGTGGTCGTCCGGGTGGCCGACTCCGGCCTCGACATCGACATCGCGGGTGAGGGCGCCGACACCCTCCCGCGGGACGAGAACCACCTGCTCGTACGCTCCATGCGCACCGCCTTCGACCTGCTGGGCGGACAGCCGCGCGGCCTGGAGGTCGTCTGCGCCAACCGCATCCCGCACGGCCGCGGCCTCGGCTCCTCCTCCGCCGCCATCTGCGCCGGAATCGTCGCCGCCCGCGCCGTCACGATAGGCGGGGAGGCCCGTCTCGACGACGCGGCCCTGCTGGAACTGGCCACCGAGATCGAGGGCCACCCCGACAACGTCGCCGCCTGTCTGCTCGGCGGCTTCACCCTGGCCTGGATGGACGGCGGCAGCGCCAAGGCCATCCGCATGGAGCCCTCCGGTTCCATCGTTCCGGTGGTCTTCGTCCCCTCCAAGCCCGTCCTCACCGAGACCGCGCGCGGCCTGCTGCCGCGCACCGTCCCGCACGTGGACGCGGCCGTCAACGCGGGCCGCGCGGCTCTGCTCGTCGAGGCCCTGACCAGGCGTCCCGAGCTGCTGCTGCCGGCCACCGAAGACCGGCTCCACCAGGAGTACCGGTCCCCGGCGATGCCCGAGAGCGTGGCACTCGTCAACCGACTGCGGGCGGACGGGATCCCCGCGGTCATCTCCGGCGCGGGCCCCACGGTCCTCGCGCTGGTCGAAGGCGTCGCGGCCGACAAGGTCGCGCAGCTCGCGGGCGAGGGATGGGCGGCCAACCGGCTGGCCCTCGACGCCGCGGGCGCGAGCGTACTTCCGCTGGGAACCCAGGGCGGCCGGCCCTGAGGGCTGGCCGGTCATGGGGCGGGCGGCCGGGGCAGGCCGCCCGCGCGGACGGCGCGATTGCCGGTGATTGAGAGGGGGAATATCTGTTGGATCCGGTAGTGTTACTCTCAAGTGCGCAGCCGAAGCCGCCTTGGCTCGGCGCTCAGTGTCCCCATCCGGGACCACCTTTCTTCCGGGAGCCTCCCCGACTGCTTTGATCTCTTCCGGCAGTTTCGAGCACGCTCCGGAATCGGAATCGGCGTGAATTTCCCACGCTTCCAGCACGGGGGCCTCTCGCCGGAACCACTTATGCACGTTTCTCTCCGCCGTACCTCTACCGGCGGACAACCGCCCCGGCACAGTCCACACACCTAGGACTGCTGACGGACAGCACAACCGGTCGCCGAGCCAGACAGGCCGACGTCCGCTCCAGGGAAGGACCCTTCGTGAGCGACACCACCGATCTGATGGGCGCTGCCGACACCTCTGTCGACACCAGCGCTCCCGCCGCGGCCTCCGCGCCCAAGCGCCGCCGCTCCGGCACCGGCCTCGAGGGCATGGTCCTGGCCGAGCTGCAGCAGGTCGCGTCGGGCCTCGGTATCAGGGGCACCGCGCGCATGCGCAAGAGCCAGCTGATCGAGGTCATCAAGGAGGCGCAGGCGGGCGGCAGCACCGCCAAGGCCGCGGCCCCCGCCGCCGACGCCGCCGAGGCCAAGCCGAAGCGCCGCGCCACCAGCAAGGCCCGTACGGGCGAGGCCGCCGCCGAGGCGCCCGCGGAGAAGCCCGCCGCCGCACCGGCGCAGATCGAGATCCCGGGCCAGCCGGCCGGGGGCACCTCCCGCACGAACGAGGCCGAGGAGGCCCCGGCCGGCGAGCGTCGCCGTCGCCGCGCCACCGCCCCCTCCGGCAGCCCGGAGAACGCCGCCGCCGCCACCGTGACCGTCGAGGCCAAGGCCGAGACCGCCACGGCCGCCGCGCCCGCCGAGACCAAGGCCGAGGCCGCCACCGCCGTCTCCGCGCCCGGCCAGGAGGGCGAGGGCCGCAGCCGCCGCGACCGCCGCGAGCGCGGTGACCGCCAGCGCGACCGCCGCGAGCGCGGCACCAAGACCGACGAGCAGGGCCAGGGCGCCCCGGGCCAGGGCCAGGGCGGCGGTCGGGGTGACCGCCAGCAGGGCGGCGGCCGCGGTCAGGGCCAGCAGGGCGGTCAGCAGGGCGGTCAGCAGGGCCGCCAGGACGCCGGGCCGCAGGACGACTTCGACGACGAGGGCGGCCGTCGCGGCCGTCGCGGCCGCTACCGCGACCGCCGGGGCCGTCGCGGCCGCGACGAGTTCGCGCCGGGCGAGCCGCAGGTCGCCGACGACGACGTGCTGATCCCCGTCGCGGGCATCCTCGACATCCTCGACAACTACGCGTTCATCCGGACCTCGGGCTACCTGCCCGGCCCCAACGACGTGTACGTCTCCCTCGCCCAGGTCCGCAAGGCCGGCCTGCGCAAGGGTGACCACGTCACCGGTGCCGTGCGCCAGCCCAAGGACGGCGAGCGCCGCGAGAAGTTCAACGCGCTGGTGCGCCTGGACTCCGTCAACGGCATGGCGCCCGAATCCGGTCGCGGCCGCCCCGAGTTCCAGAAGCTGACCCCGCTCTACCCGCAGGACCGGCTCCGCCTGGAGACCGACCCGGGCGTGCTGACGACGCGCATCATCGACCTGGTGTCGCCGATCGGCAAGGGCCAGCGCGGTCTGATCGTGGCCCCGCCGAAGACCGGCAAGACCATGATCATGCAGGCGATCGCCAACGCGATCACCACCAACAACCCCGAGTGCCACCTGATGGTCGTCCTCGTCGACGAGCGTCCGGAAGAGGTCACCGACATGCAGCGGTCGGTCAAGGGCGAGGTCATCTCCTCGACCTTCGACCGCCCGGCCGAGGACCACACCACCGTCGCCGAGCTGGCCATCGAGCGCGCCAAGCGCCTCGTCGAGCTGGGTCACGACGTGGTCGTCCTGCTGGACTCCATCACCCGTCTGGGCCGCGCGTACAACCTCGCGGCGCCCGCCTCCGGCCGCATCCTGTCCGGTGGTGTCGACTCGACCGCGCTGTACCCGCCGAAGCGCTTCTTCGGTGCCGCGCGCAACATCGAGGACGGCGGCTCGCTGACCATCCTGGCCACCGCGCTCGTCGACACCGGCTCGCGCATGGACGAGGTGATCTTCGAGGAGTTCAAGGGCACCGGCAACATGGAGCTCAAGCTCGACCGGAAGCTCGCCGACAAGCGCATCTTCCCGGCCGTCGACGTCGACCCGTCGGGCACCCGCAAGGAGGAGATCCTCCTCAACAGCGAGGAGCTCTCCATCGTCTGGAAGCTGCGCCGGGTGCTGCACGCGCTCGACTCGCAGCAGGCCATCGAGCTCCTGCTCGACAAGATGAAGCAGACGAAGTCGAACGCCGAGTTCCTGATGCAGATCGCCAAGACGACCCCGTCGGGCAAGAACGACGACTGACCTCCGTCGAGGCAACTCCACCGGGACCGCCCCCACCGCAGCCGCGGCGGGGGCGGTCCCGCGTCGTCCGCCCGTACGGGGCTGCGGGGCCGGTACGGGCACACCCGGGTACGGCCGTGCGCGTACGGCCGTACAGCGCGGCCCCTGCGGCCCCGGAAGCCCCTTCCGACGCTGCCGTCACGCCCGTCCCAGGGGCGCCGGTGCGAGCTTCGCCACACCGGCTGCCCGCGCGCGCCCGCTGCGGCCGGACCGTGGAACCCACGGGGGCGTTCGCCCGTCTGTGTCAGGGGCAGGCGGGGGTAGCCCGGAGCCGGACGGACGGCGGGGCCCGCACCCAGGACTGAGGAGAGCATGAGCGAGGAGAGCAGGGGCGAGGGGCGGCGCGCCGCCGCGGACCGGCGCCGACAGAAACCGGCCAAGCGCAAGGCCCTGGCCGTGGTCGCCTGGAGCGCGGCCGGCGTGGTTCTCCTCGGCGGGGCGGGACTCGGCTGGTTCTACTTCAAGATCAGCGGCAATCTGAAGACCGTCGACATCGACCAGGCGCTCGGCGCGGACCGTCCCCAGAACGTGGACAACGGTTCGATGGACATCCTCGTCCTCGGCTCCGACTCCCGCGCCGGCGCCAACGGCGAGTACGGCCGCGACGACGGCGGCTCGGCCCGCTCCGACACCGCGATGATCGTCCACCTGTACGAGGGCCACAAGAAGGCCACCGTCGTGTCGATCCCGCGCGACACCATGGTCAACCGCCCCTCGTGCGCGACGAGCGACGGCAAGACCGACCGCGGCAGCTCGCGCTCGCAGTTCAACGAGTCGTTCACCATCGGCGGGGCGGCCTGCGCGGTGAAGACCGTCGAGAAGATGTCGGGGATCCGCATGGACCACTACATCGAGGTCGACTTCACGGGCTTCAAGAAGATCATCGACAACCTCGGCGGCGTCGAGGTGACCACCACCAAGCCGATCAAGGACGACGGCAGCCACCTCAACCTCCCGGCCGGCACCAACCGCCTGGGCGGCGAGCAGGCCCTCGGCCTGGTCCGCACCCGCAAGAGCGTCGGCGACGGCAGCGACCTCGGCCGAATACAACTCCAGCAGGCCTTCATCAAGGCCCTGATCAAGCAGGTCAAGGGCATCGGCATCTTCGACAACCCCAAGCGGCTGCTCGACCTCGCCGACACCGGCACCAAGGCGCTCACCACCGACAAGTCGCTCGGCGACGTGAAGTCCCTCATGGGCTTCGCCCAGAGCCTGCAGGGCATCGACTCCCACAACATGCAGATGATCACCCTGCCGGTGACCACGGACCGCTACGACCCGAACCGCGTCGCGCCGCTCACCAAGGAGTCCAAGATGGTCTGGGACGCCCTGCTGGCCGAGCAGCCGGTCCCGGCCGAGGCCACCGCCAACTCCGCCGGCGACAAGAGCCCGGCCGGCGACATCGTCCGCTAGTGCTGTGGCCGGTGGATCCGCCGGCGGAATAGATGCCGGACCCTCCTGGTTGAGGAGGGCGTTCCCGAAATTTTGTCAGGCAGCCCGGTCCTGGCAGACTGGTCTGTCGGCCCCGGTTCACGCACGCGGCAATTCGGCCCCTGCGACCCGGCGCCCTCCCGAATCTAGGAGACACCTTGAAGCGCGATGTTCACCCCGAGTACGTCGAGACCCAGGTCAGCTGCACCTGCGGCGCGTCGTTCACCACCCGTAGCACCCTGACCGAGGGCACCATCCGTGCCGAGGTCTGCTCCGAGTGCCACCCGTTCTACACGGGCAAGCAGAAGATCCTCGACACCGGTGGCCGTGTCGCCCGCTTCGAGGCCCGCTTCGGCAAGGCTGCCGGCTCGAAGTAGCGAGCCCACGGCGCCGGACCCCGGCCGCACCCCGCTCACGCGGGCGCGGCCGGGCCGGCGCCTTTGTCGTCCCGCAGCCCTTTTTTCGTACTTTTCACCCCAGGAGCCCCCGATGTTCGAGGCGGTCGAGGAACTGGTCGGCGAGCACGCCGACCTCGAGAAGAAGCTCGCCGACCCTTCGGTCTTCTCCGATCAGGCCAACGCGCGCAAGCTGAACAAGCGCTACGCGGAGCTGACCCCGATCATCGCCACCTACCGGGCGTGGAAGCAGTCGGCGGACGACATCGAGACGGCGAAGGAGTTCGCCGCCGACGACCCCGACTTCGCTGCCGAGGTCAAGGAGCTGACCGCGCACCGCGAGGAGCTCACGGAGAAGCTCCGTCTGCTGCTCGTCCCGCGCGACCCCAGCGACGACAAGGACGTGCTCCTGGAGATCAAGGCGGGCGCGGGCGGCGACGAGTCCGCCCTGTTCGCCGGCGACCTGCTGCGCATGTACCTGCGCTACGCCGAGCGCGTGGGCTGGAAGACCGAGATCATCGACTCCACCGAGTCCGAGCTCGGCGGCTACAAGGACGTCCAGGTCTCCGTCCGCACCAAGGGCGGCAACGGTGCCACCGAGCCCGGCCAGGGCGTCTGGGCCCGTCTGAAGTACGAGGGCGGCGTGCACCGCGTCCAGCGCGTGCCGGCCACCGAGTCCCAGGGCCGCATCCACACCTCCGCCGCCGGCGTGCTCGTCACCCCGGAGGCCGAGGAGGTCGAGGTCGAGATCAACGCGAACGACCTCCGCATCGACGTGTACCGTTCCTCCGGTCCCGGTGGCCAGTCCGTCAACACCACGGACTCCGCCGTCCGCATCACGCACCTGCCCACCGGCGTGGTCGCGTCCTGCCAGAACGAGAAGAGCCAGCTCCAGAACAAGGAGCAGGCCATGCGCATCCTGCGCTCCCGCCTGCTGGCCGCCGCCCAGGAAGCGGCCGAGCAGGAGGCGGCCGACGCCCGCCGCAGCCAGGTCCGCACCGTCGACCGGTCCGAGAAGATCCGCACGTACAACTTCCCGGAGAACCGGCTCTCGGACCACCGGACCGGTTTCAAGGCGTACAACTTGGACCAGGTGCTCGACGGCGACCTCGACCCGGTCATCCAGTCCTGCGTCGACACGGACTCGGCCGCCAAGCTCGCGGCCGCGAACCCGAACTGACCCCCCTCCCCCCGTACGACAGCAAGCCCGGAGGACCAGCGTGAACTTGCTGCTTGCCGAGGTGGCCCAGGCCACCCAGCGGCTGGCCGCCGCAGGCGTGCCCTCACCGCGCTTCGACGCCGAGGAGCTCGCGGCCTTCGTCCACGGCGTCAAACGGGGGGAACTGCACCACGTCAAGGACGCGGACTTCGACGCCCGCTACTGGGAGGCCGTCGCCCGCCGCGAGGCGCGCGAGCCGCTCCAGCACATCACCGGGCGCGCCTTCTTCCGGTACCTGGAGCTCCAGGTCGGACCCGGGGTGTTCGTGCCCCGGCCCGAGACCGAGTCGGTCGTGGACTGGGCCATACAGGCCGTCCGGGCGATGGACGTCGTCGAGCCGCTGATCGTGGACCTGTGCACCGGGTCCGGGGCCATCGCCCTCGCCATGGCCCAGGAGGTGCCGCGCTCGCGCGTGCACGCCGTGGAGCTGTCGGAGGACGCCCTGGGCTGGGCCCGCAAGAACGCCGAGGGCTCACGGGTCACCGTGCACCACGGCGACGCCCTGGAGGCCCTGCCCGAGCTGGACGGCCAGGTCGACCTGGTGATCTCCAACCCGCCGTACATCCCGCTCACCGAGTGGGAGTACGTCGCCCCCGAGGCCCGCGACCACGACCCGGAGATGGCGCTCTTCTCCGGCGAGGACGGCCTCGACACCATCCGCGGCATCGAGCGGACCGCCCACCGGCTGCTGCGGCCCGGCGGCATCGTCGTCATCGAGCACGCCGACACCCAGGGCGGCCAGGTGCCGTGGATCTTCGCCGAGGAGCGGGGCTGGGCCGACGCCGCCGACCACCCCGACCTCAACAACCGCCCGCGCTTCGCGACCGCCCGCAAGGCGCTGCCGTGAGCGCCCCCCTTCCCGCCACCCACCTGCTGCACGAGGAGGCCCGCTGATGGCCCGGCGATACGACTGCAACGACGCGACGGACCGCGCGACGGGCCTGCGTGAAGCCGCATCCGCCGTGCGCCGCGGCGAGCTGGTCGTGCTGCCCACCGACACCCTGTACGGGATCGGTGCGGACGCCTTCAGCGCGGAGGCCGTCGGCGACCTGCTCGCCGCCAAGGGCAGGGGCCGCAACATGCCCACCCCGGTGCTCATCGGCTCCCCGAACACCCTGCACGGCCTGGTCACGGACTTCTCCGAGCAGGCGTGGGAACTCGTCGACGCCTTCTGGCCGGGCGCGCTGACCCTCGTCGCCAAGCACCAGCCCTCGCTGGCGTGGGACCTGGGCGAGACCCGGGGCACGGTGGCCGTGCGCATGCCGCTGCACCCCGTCGCGATCGAGCTGCTGACCGAGGTCGGCCCGATGGCCGTGTCCTCCGCCAACCTGACCGGCCACCCGGCGCCCGAGGACTGCGACGCGGCGCGCGCGATGCTCGGCGACTCCGTGTCGGTGTACCTGGACGGCGGGCCCACCCCCGGCATCCAGCCGTCCTCGATCGTCGACGTCACCGGGAAGGTCCCCGTCCTGCTGCGCGAGGGGGCGCTGACCGCCGAGCAGCTGCGGGAGGTCGTACCCGACCTCGAGGTGGCCCCGTGAGCCCTCGGGGGCGTGGCATAGCCGACGGCGGGGGCACCTTCCGCATCCTCCACGTCAGCACCGGCAACGTGTGCCGCTCGCCCATCACCGAGCGGCTGACGCGGCATGCGCTGGCGCACCGCCTGGGCGACGTCCCGGCGAGCAGCCTGATCGTGGAGAGCGCCGGCACATGGGGCCACGAGGGCGCCCCGATGGAGGCGAACGCGGCGGCCGTGCTCGCCGACTTCGGTGCGGACGCCACCGGCTTCACCGGGCGCGAGCTCCTCGACGAGCACGTCATACGCGCCGACCTGGTGCTGACCGCCACCCGGGACCACCGGGCGCAGGTCATCTCCATGGGGCACTCGGCCGGGCTGCGGACGTTCACGCTGAAGGAGTTCACCCGCCTGGTACGGGCGATAGACCCGGCGACGCTGCCGCCGCTGGACGACGGCGTCGTCGAGCGCGCGCGAGCGCTGGTCCGCGCCGCGGCGGCGCTGCGCGGCTGGCTGCTGGCCCCCTCGCAGGACGCGGACGAGGTGCACGACCCGTACGGGGCGCCCATCACGTTCTTCCGCTCGATCGGCGACGAGATCAACCAGGCCCTCGACCCCGTCGTCACGGCCCTGACGGGCGTCACGCCCTCGCGCTGATCCCCGCCGGGGTGGCCGGCGGCCGGAGGCCGGCGCAGCGGGCCGAAGCCCGGGAGGCCCCCTCGGGGCCGAGTGGTGCGAGGGGCGCGTGGAGGAGGGGCCGACCAGGCCCTCGACCCCGTCGTCACGGCCCTGACGGGCGTCACGCCCTCGCGCTGATCATCTTCGTCGTAGGCCTGGCGGGGGGCCTGCGGGCCCGTTGACGTCTCCGGGGGACCCCGGGGCGTCCCGCAGCGCGCGACGGCCCCCGCGGGCCTACAGTGGCGGTACCCGGTACCGCCACTGGAGTCGCGCCATGAGCGTCATCACCCCGCCCCCGGACCTGTTGCGGCAGCAGGACCCGCAGATGGCCGACGTGCTCGCCGGGGAGGCGCAGCGGCAGGCCACCACGCTGCAGCTGATCGCCGCCGAGAACTTCACCTCACCCGCCGTCCTCGCGGCCCTCGGCTCGCCGCTGGCCAACAAGTACGCCGAGGGCTACCCGGGCAACCGCTACCACGGCGGCTGCGAGTACGCCGACCTCGCCGAGCGGACCGCCGCCGAGCGGGCCCGGGCCCTGTTCGGGGTCGAACACGCCAACGTCCAGCCGCACTCGGGATCCGCCGCCGTCCTGGCCGCGTACGCCGCGCTGCTGCGGCCGGGGGACACCGTGCTGGCGATGGGCCTCGCGTACGGCGGGCACCTCACGCACGGCTCCCCGGCGAACTTCTCCGGCCGCTGGTTCGACTTCGTCGGCTACGGCGTCGACGCCGAGACCGGCCTGATCGACTACCACCAGGTACAGCAGTTGGCGCGCACGCACCGGCCGAAGGCCGTCGTGTGCGGTTCGATCTCCTACCCGCGCCATCCCGAGTACTCGGTCTTCCGGGAGATCGCCGACGAGGTGGGGGCCTACCTCATCGCGGACGCCGCCCACCCGATCGGGCTCGTCGCCGGCGGGGCGGCGCCCAGCCCCGTCCCGTACGCCGACATCGTGTGCGCCACCACCCACAAGGTGCTGCGCGGCCCCCGCGGCGGGATGGTCCTGTGCGGTGCGGAGTTCGCCGAGCGGATCGACCGGGCGGTGTTCCCGTTCACCCAGGGCGGCGCCCAGATGCACACCATCGCCGCCAAGGCCGTCGCGTTCGGCGAGGCGGCCCGGCCGGCGTTCACCACGTACGCCCACCGGGTGGTGGCCAACGCCCGCGTGCTCGCGGAGGCGCTGACCGCGCACGGGTTCGCCGTGACGACCGGCGGCACGGACACGCACCTGATCACCGCCGACCCGGCGCCCCTCGGCATCGACGGTCCCACCGCCCGCGGCCGGCTCGCCGCGGCGGGGATCGTCCTGGACACCTGCGCCCTGCCGTACGGGGACCAGCGCGGGATCCGCCTGGGCACGGCGGCCGTGACCACCCAGGGCATGCGGGAGCCGGAGATGGCGCGGATCGCGGCGCTGTTCACCGCGGCGCTGCAGGGGGAGGCGGCGAAAACCCGCACGGAAGTGGCCGATCTGGCTCGGTCCTTTCCCCCTTACGGTGGGTAATCGGGGCAAGTGGGGCGTAGTGCAACCGCCGCCGGGGTTCCTTACGTCCTCGCCAACGGGGACATCGCAGCTAATGTGTGGGGCTGAGATGGCCGGCGATACATCTGGGGCAGCCCGTGCGTGAATATCTGCTGACGCTTTGCGTCACGGTGGCGGTGACCTACCTGCTCACCGGGCCCGTGCGGAGGTTCGCGATCGCGGCCGGCGCGATGCCGGAGATCCGCGCCCGCGACGTGCACCGCGAGCCCACCCCGCGGCTCGGCGGCATCGCCATGTTCGGCGGGCTGTGCGCGGGCCTGCTGGTCGCCGACCACCTGCGCAACCTCAACGGCGTCTTCGAGCTGTCGAACGAGCCGCGGGCCCTGCTCTCCGGGGCCGCCCTGATCTGGCTGATCGGCGTGCTCGACGACAAGTTCGAGATCGACGCCCTGATCAAGCTCGGCGCGCAGATGATCGCCGCCGGCGTGATGGTCATGCAGGGCCTGACCATGCTGTGGATCCCCGTCCCGTGGATCGGGACGGTCGCGCTCACCCAGTGGCAGGGCAACCTGCTCACGGTGGCCCTGGTGGTCATCACCATCAACGCGGTGAACTTCGTCGACGGCCTCGACGGCCTGGCCGCGGGCATGGTGTGCATCGCCTCCGCGGCGTTCTTCCTCTACGCGTACCGGATCTGGTTCGGGTACGGGATCGAGGCGGCGGCGCCGGCGACCCTCTTCTCGGCGATCCTGATGGGCATGTGCCTGGGCTTCCTGCCGCACAACATGCACCCCGCGCGGATCTTCATGGGCGACTCCGGTTCGATGCTCATCGGTCTGGTCCTCGCAGCCGGCGCGATCTCGATCACCGGGCAGGTCGACCCGGACACGATGGCCCTGTTCGCCGGCGGTGAGCGCAACGCGACGCACGCGATGCTCCCGGTCTTCATCCCGCTGCTGCTGCCGCTGACGATCATCGCGATCCCGATGGCCGACCTGATCCTGGCCATCGTGCGGCGCACCTGGAAGGGCCAGTCGCCGTTCGCGGCGGACCGCGGGCACCTGCACCACCGGCTGCTGGAACTCGGCCACTCGCACAGCCGCGCCGTGCTGATCATGTACTTCTGGTCCGGCCTGATCGCGTTCGGTGCGGTGGCCTACTCGGTGCACTCGGCCTCGATGTGGATCGTGCTCGTCATCGTGGCCCTGAGCGCCGTCGGCCTGATCCTGCTGCTCCTGCCGCGCTTCAGGCCGCGTACCCCGCGCTGGGCCGAGTTCCTGGTCCCGCCGCGCTACCGGCACGCGGAGCGGGCCGCCGAGGCCGCAGCGCTGGACGCCTCGGGCCGCGAGCCCGAACCCGCCCGGCGGATCGCCGTCGGTGTCTCGGGCGTCAACGGAGCGACCGCCGTGGGCCCCCGTTCGCGCTTCCCCGACCGGCGTAAGGCCGAAACGACGCGCTGACGCCCACGGGGCATGTCGGACATGGGGCGCCATTAGCACACAAGCCGAGGGGTTGTCGCGCACACACGGGCGGGTTCACACTCATGTGTGACAGTCGGCACACCCCCCAGGTAAAGCTCTCATCAAATAGTTTGTGATACCGTTCACTAAACCCGGCGACACAGCCGAAGGACCGTAGTGCGACGGCCCTTTGGCTCGAGGTTCTCTCTCGGACCGGGCCTACGCTCTTCCCGTACGAGTCCCGTACGAGTCCGTGCCCCACCACCACCGCGGAGCCAAAGCGCCATGCTGTCTGATGACGCCCGATCTCTCCTGCACGCCGCAGTGCCCACTGCTGTCGCCGGCGCAGTCGCCGTGACCGTCAGTGCCGTGCTCGCCGGCGGCAAGGGTGCCCTCGGCGCAGCCATCGCCACGGTGGTCGTGATGCTCTTCATGGGCATCGGCTTCGTCGTCCTGCAACGCACGGCGAAATCACTGCCGCAGCTGTTCCAGGCAATGGGGCTGATGCTCTACACGACGCAGATCCTTCTGTTGTTCGTCTTTGTCGCCGTGTTCAAGAACACCACGTTGTTCAACCCGAAGGCCTTCGCCATCACGCTGGTCGCGACCACCCTGGTGTGGATCGCGGCGCAGACGCGTGCTCATATGAAGGCCAAGATCCTCTACGTCGAACCGGACTCGGTGAAGGGCGACAAGCCCGAAAACTCGGGGCCGAAGTCGTGAGGGGTAGGGCCGGGATAAAGGCGCGTTCGAGATCCTGCTATCGTCCGGTGCCAACTGCGGCACTGCGGGCGCGGGCATCCGAGCTGACGCCTGTTCCATCGCGAGGCTCGATGCCTGAACGCCGCCCCATCATCTGTAACACCAGTCCAGTGCCGAACCGCGGCCGTCTGCCGCGCCGACACAACGAGGTTGCCGTACCTATGCGCCACGCTGAAGGAGTCCGCGGTGAGTGACCCGACGCAGGTGCTCGCTTTCGAGACCGACTGTCACATCTTCGACGGATGTGGCTTCCCGGGTCCGGGCCTGCACTCGTTCCTCTTCGAGCCGCTGTGGGGCGACGCCGAGAGCAACCTGTACTTCAACAAGCCGATGCTCCTGGCGCTGCTGGGCTCGATCATCGTCGTCGGCTTCTTCTGGGCTGCGTTCCGCAAGCCGCAGGTCGTCCCGGGCAAGCTCCAGATGGTCGCCGAGGCCGGGTACGACTTCGTCCGCCGCGGCATCGTCTACGAGACGCTCGGTAAGAAGGAGGGCGAGAAGTATGTCCCCTTCATGGTCGCGACGTTCTTCTTCGTCTGGATGATGAACCTCTGGTCGATCATTCCGATCGCCCAGTTCCCGGTGACCTCGATCATCGCCTACCCGGCCGTCCTGGCCCTGGTCATCTACGTCATGTGGATGTCCGTGACCTTCAAGCGCCACGGCTTCGTCGGCGGCTTCAAGAACATCACCGGCTACGACAAGTCCCTCGGTGGCATCCTGCCGCTGGTCATGGTCATCGAGTTCTTCTCGAACGTCCTGGTCCGCCCCTTCACCCACGCGGTCCGACTGTTCGCGAACATGTTCGCCGGCCACACCCTGCTGCTGCTCTTCACGATCGCCAGCTGGTACCTGCTGAACGGCATCGGCATCGCCTACGCGGGCGTGTCCTTCGTGATGGTCATCGTGATGACCGCCTTCGAGCTCTTCATCCAGGCTGTCCAGGCGTACGTCTTCGTCCTCCTGGCCTGCAGCTTCATCCAGGGCGCGCTCGCCGAGCACCACTGAGCACGGTCCGCCCGCTCACACTCCCCCTGTCGTCCGATGGCCAACCCCCATCGGATCCGTGAAAGAGAAGGAATAACGGCATGTCCAACGTGCTCGCTGCCACCGAGATCACCGGCTCCCTCAGCTCCATCGGTTACGGTCTCGCGGCCATCGGCCCGGGCGTCGGCGTCGGCATCATCTTCGGTAACGGCACCCAGGCGCTTGCCCGTCAGCCCGAGGCTGCCGGTCTGATCCGTGCCAACCAGATCCTCGGCTTCGCCTTCTGTGAGGCGCTCGCCCTCATCGGTCTGGTCATGCCGTTCGTCTACTAAGACGAACTCCACGACGTAGACCGATCCGACGAAAGGCACTGATGTGAACCTCCTGGTTCTCGCAGCCGAGCGGGAAAACCCGCTCATCCCGCCGATCCCTGAGCTGGTCATCGGCCTGATCGCCTTCGTCATCGTCTTCGGCTTCCTCGCGAAGAAGCTCCTCCCGAACATCAACAAGGTTCTGGACGAGCGCCGCGAGGCCATCGAGGGCGGTATGGAGAAGGCCGAGGCGGCACAGACCGAGGCTCAGAGCGTGCTGGAGCAGTACAAGGCCCAGCTCGCCGAGGCCCGGCACGAGGCCGCTCGCCTGCGCCAGGACGCGCTGGAGCAGGGCACTGCGCTCAAGGAAGAACTGCGCGCAGAGGGCCAGCGGCAGCGTGAGGAGATCATCGCTGCCGGCCACGCCCAGATCGAGGCCGACCGCAAGGCCGCCTCGCAGGCGCTGCGCCAGGACGTGGGCAAGCTCGCCACCGACCTGGCCGGCAAGCTCGTCGGTGAGTCCCTCGAGGACCACGCCCGGCAGAGCCGCACCATCGACCGGTTCCTCGACGAGCTCGAGGCGAAGGCCGAGGCCGCCCGATGAACGGAGCGAGCCGCGAGGCGCTGCACGCCTCCCGCGAGCGTCTCGACGCGCTGACGGACACGACGTCCGTCGACGCGGCGAAGCTCGCCGGTGAGCTGGCCGCCGTCACCGCGCTGCTCGACCGCGAGGTCTCGCTGCGTCGGGTCCTCACGGACCCGGCGCAGCCGGGCGAGGCCAAGGCCGAGCTGGCCGCGCGGCTGCTGGGCGGGCAGGTGGGCGGGGAGACCCTCGACCTGCTGTCCGGCATGGTGCGCTCCCGCTGGTCGCAGTCCCGCGACCTGGTGGACGCACTGGAGGAGCTGGCGGCCACCGCCGACCTCACCGCCGCGCAGAAGGCCGGCGCGCTCGACGACGTCGAGGACGAGGTGTTCCGCTTCGGCCGGATCCTCGCCTCGAGCACCGAGCTGCGCGCGGCCCTGACCGACCGCAAGGCGACCGCCTCCGCCAAGAGCGAGCTGCTGCGCAGCCTGCTCGGCGGCAAGGCGACCGCCGCCACCGAGCGCCTGGTGACGCGACTGGTCACCCACCCGCGTGGACGTAGCCTGGAAGCGGGACTCGAGTCCCTTTCCAAGCTCGCCGCCGAGCGCCGCAACCGCATGGTCGCCACCGTGACCACCGCGGTTCCGCTCAGCGACGTGCAGAAGCAGCGTCTCGGCGCGGTGCTGGCCAAGCTGTACGGCCGCGAGATGCACCTGAACCTCGACGTGGACCCCGAAGTCCTCGGCGGGATCGTGGTGCAGGTCGGCGACGAGGTCATCGACGGCTCGACCATGAGCCGGCTGACCGAGGCCGCCCGCCGCATGGCCGGCTGACAGCCGCAGCAGTCACCTAAAGAAACACAGCATTCCTAGCGGCCCGGTTGGGCCGTGCAGAACTTGCAGAAGATTCCTGGGGGTCGCCCCCAGACCCCTAAGAAACTTCGGGCCCAACAAGGAGAGCAGGGAACCCAGATGGCGGAGCTCACGATCCGGCCGGAGGAGATCCGGGACGCACTGGAGACCTTTGTCCAGTCGTACCAGCCGGACGCGGCCTCGCGCGAGGAGGTCGGCACGGTCAGCGTTGCCGGTGACGGCATCGCGAAGGTGGAGGGTCTGCCCTCCACCATGGCGAACGAGCTGCTGAAGTTCGAGGACGGCACCCTCGGCCTCGCCCTCAACCTCGAGGAGCGCGAGATCGGTGCCATCGTCCTCGGCGAGTTCAGCGGTATCGAGGAGGGCCAGCCGGTGCAGCGCACCGGTGAGGTGCTCTCCGTCGGCGTCGGCGAGGGCTACCTCGGCCGCGTTGTCGACCCGCTCGGCAACCCGATCGACGGCCTCGGCGAGATCGCGACCGAGGGCCGCCGCGCCCTCGAGCTGCAGGCCCCGGGCGTCATGGCGCGCAAGTCCGTGCACGAGCCCATGGAGACGGGCTACAAGGCCGTCGACGCGATGACGCCGGTCGGCCGCGGCCAGCGTCAGCTGATCATCGGCGACCGCCAGACGGGCAAGACCGCCCTGGCCGTCGACACGATCATCAACCAGCGCGACAACTGGCGCTCGGGCGACGTCAACAAGCAGGTCCGCTGCATCTACGTCGCCATCGGCCAGAAGGGCTCCACCATCGCTTCCGTGCGCGCCGCGCTGGAAGAGGCGGGTGCCCTGGAGTACACGACCATCGTCGCCGCCCCGGCGTCGGACCCGGCCGGCTTCAAGTACCTGGCGCCGTACACCGGTTCCGCCATCGGTCAGCACTGGATGTACCAGGGCAAGCACGTCCTGATCGTCTTCGACGACCTGTCGAAGCAGGCCGACGCCTACCGCGCCGTGTCCCTGCTGCTGCGCCGCCCGCCGGGCCGTGAGGCCTACCCGGGTGACGTCTTCTACCTGCACTCCCGCCTGCTGGAGCGCTGCGCCAAGCTCTCCGACGAGATGGGTGCCGGTTCGATGACCGGTCTGCCGATCGTCGAGACCAAGGCCAACGACGTCTCGGCGTTCATCCCGACCAACGTCATCTCCATCACCGACGGCCAGTGCTTCCTGGAGTCCGACCTGTTCAACGCCGGCCAGCGTCCGGCCCTGAACGTCGGTATCTCGGTCTCCCGCGTCGGTGGCTCCGCCCAGCACAAGGCCATGAAGCAGATCTCCGGCCGCCTGCGCGTGGACCTCGCCCAGTACCGCGAGCTGGAGGCGTTCGCCGCCTTCGGTTCCGACCTGGACGCCGCGTCGAAGTCCGCGCTGGAGCGCGGCAAGCGCATGGTCGAGCTGCTGAAGCAGGGCCAGTACCAGCCGATGCCGGTGCAGGAGCAGGTCGTCTCCATCTGGGCCGGCACCACCGGCAAGATGGACGACGTCCCGGTCGAGGACATCCGCCGCTTCGAGTCCGAGCTGCTGGAGCACCTGCGCCACAACCGCAAGGAGCTCCTCACCTCGATCCGCGAGGGCGGCAAGATGTCGGACGACACCCTGCAGTCCGTCGCCGACGCGATCGCCGACTTCAAGAAGCAGTTCGAGACCTCGGACGGCAAGCTTCTGGGCGAAGACGCGCCGGTGGCCAAGTAACGACGGAAGGGACCTGACTCATGGGAGCCCAGCTCCGGGTCTACAAGCGTCGCATCCGATCCGTTACCGCGACCAAGAAGATCACCAAGGCGATGGAGATGATCGCCGCCTCGCGCATCGTCAAGGCGCAGCGCCGGGTGGCGGCCTCCATGCCGTACGCGACCGAGCTCACCCGTGCGGTGACCGCGGTGGCGACGGGGTCCAACGCCAAGCACCCGCTCACCACCGGGGCCGAGGCCCCGGTGCGTGCGGCCGTGCTGCTGCTCACGAGCGACCGTGGTCTGGCCGGCGGCTACTCGTCCAACGCCATCAAGGCGGCGGACCGGCTGACGGAGCGGCTGCGCAGCGAGGGCAAGGAGGTCGACCACTACATCGTCGGCCGCAAGGGTCTCGCCTACTTCAGCTTCCGTGAGCGCAAGGTCACGGACAGCTGGACCGGCTTCACCGACAGCCCGAGCTACGCGAACGCGAAGGCCGTGGCCGCACCGCTCATCGAGGCCATCTCCCAGGAGACGGCCGAGGGTGGCGTGGACGAGCTGCACATCGTCTACACGGAGTTCGTGTCGATGATGACGCAGAACCCGGTGGACGACCGGATGCTGCCGCTCAGCCTTGAGAAGGCGCAGGAGGAGACGGCGGGCAAGGGCGAAGTCCTGCCCCTGTTCGACTTCGAGCCGTCGGCGGAGGACGTCCTCGACGCCCTGCTGCCGCGCTACGTCGAGAGCCGCGTGTACAACGCGCTGCTGCAGGCCGCTGCTTCTGAGCACGCCGCCCGCCGCCGTGCGATGAAGTCGGCGACCGACAACGCCGGTGAGCTCATCAAGAGCCTCTCCCGGCTTGCCAACGCGGCCCGCCAGGCCGAAATCACCCAGGAAATCAGCGAGATCGTCGGTGGCTCCGCAGCCCTGGCCGACGCGAACGCGGGGAGTGACAAGTAAGTGACGACGTCTACCGATAACGCAGTGGCCGCTGCCACCGGCCGCATCGCGCGGGTCATCGGCCCCGTCGTCGACGTGGAGTTCCCCGTCGACGCCATGCCGGAGATCTACAACGCGCTGACCGTCCAGGTTGCCGACCCGGCCGAGGAGGGCGCGCTCAAGACGCTGACCCTCGAGGTCGCGCAGCACCTCGGTGACGGCGTGGTCCGCGCCATCTCCATGCAGCCCACCGACGGTCTGGTCCGCCAGGCCGTGGTGACCGACACGGGCACGGGCATCACCGTCCCGGTCGGTGACTTCACCAAGGGCAAGGTGTTCAACACCCTCGGTGAGGTGCTGAACGAGCCCGAGGCCAACGGCACCGAGTCCGAGCGTTGGGCGATCCACCGCACGGCCCCGAAGTTCGAGGACCTCGAGTCGAAGACCGAGATGTTCGAGACGGGCCTCAAGGTCGTCGACCTCCTCACCCCGTACGTCAAGGGTGGAAAGATCGGTCTGTTCGGTGGTGCCGGTGTCGGCAAGACCGTTCTGATCCAGGAAATGATCATGCGTGTGGCGAAGCTGCACGAGGGTGTTTCCGTCTTCGCCGGCGTGGGTGAGCGCACCCGTGAGGGCAACGACCTCATCGCCGAGATGGAAGAGTCCGGCGTTCTGGACAAGACCGCGCTGGTCTTCGGCCAGATGGACGAGCCCCCGGGCACCCGTCTGCGCGTCGCCCTGGCCGGTCTGACCATGGCGGAGTACTTCCGCGATGTGCAGAAGCAGGACGTGCTGTTCTTCATCGACAACATCTTCCGCTTCACGCAGGCCGGTTCCGAGGTCTCGACCCTGCTCGGCCGCATGCCCTCCGCGGTGGGTTACCAGCCGAACCTGGCCGACGAGATGGGTCTCCTCCAGGAGCGCATCACCTCGACCCGTGGTCACTCGATCACCTCGATGCAGGCGATCTACGTTCCCGCCGACGACCTCACCGACCCGGCGCCGGCGACCACCTTCGCCCACCTCGACGCGACGACGGTTCTGTCCCGTCCGATCTCCGAGAAGGGCATCTACCCGGCCGTGGACCCGCTGGACTCCTCGTCCCGCATCCTCGACCCGCGGTACATCGCGAAGGACCACTACGAGGCCGCGACCCGCGTCAAGGGGATCCTGCAGAAGTACAAGGACCTCCAGGACATCATCGCGATCCTCGGTATCGACGAGCTGGGCGAGGAGGACAAGCTCGTTGTCCACCGTGCCCGTCGTGTCGAGCGCTTCCTGTCCCAGAACACCCACGCGGCGAAGCAGTTCACCGGTGTGGACGGTTCGGACGTTCCGCTCGACGAGTCGATCGCCGCGTTCAACGCGATCTGCGACGGTGAGTTCGACCACTTCCCGGAGCAGGCGTTCTTCATGTGCGGTGGCCTCGAGGACCTGAAGGCCAACGCCAAGGAGCTGGGCGTCTCCTGATCCGGCGCGCTCTGCGGAGCGCCCGTCGGTTCGCAGTTCCCTCCCGGCCACCGCCGGGAGGGAGCCAGGAGAGGGGCGGGTGTGTCCCGTCCCCCTCCCCACGCCCATTAGAATTTGACCCAACACCCGGCTGACCCGCCGGGTGGTGACCCGAGGAGCCACCTTGGCTGCTGAGCTGCACGTCGAGCTGGTCGCGGCGGACCGTAGTGTCTGGTCCGGTGAGGCCACCCTGGTCGTCGCCCGCACCACGTCCGGCGACATCGGCGTCATGCCCGGTCACCAGCCGCTTCTCGGTGTGCTGGAATCGGGCCCGGTGACCATCCGTACCAGCGAGGGCGGCACTGTCCTCGCCGCGGTGCACGGCGGATTCATCTCGTTCGCGGACAACAAGCTGTCCATGCTGGCCGAGATCGCCGAGCTCGCGGACGAGATCGACGTCCAGCGGGCGGAGCGGGCACTGGAGCGCGCGAAGTCGGAGGCCGATGCGGCCGCCGAGCGTCGCGCGGATGTCCGGCTGCGCGCGGTCGCGGGGCGCTGAGCCCCGTACCGAACAGGTTTGAGACCTCAGCCGCGGTCCGTTCCGGAATTTTCCGGCACGGGTCGCGGCTGAGGCGATGTACGTCCCTTTTTCACGTGCTGCACGTCGATGAGCGAGGAGGTCGGTGAAGATGCTCCTCGCTCTGCTTGTGAGCGGCCTGGTCGTAGCCCTGGTGGTGATCGGCCTGTTCGTCTTCGGGCTGCGCCGCAGACTGATCCAGCGCTCCGGCGGCACCTTCGACTGTTCCCTGCGCTGGGGTGTGGCCGACATGCCGGACCTGTCCGGCAAGGGCTGGGTGTACGGGGTCGCCCGGTACAGCGGTGACCGCATCGACTGGTTCCGCGTCTTCTCCTACTCGCCGCGGCCGCGCCGGCTGCTGGAGCGGGATTCCATCGAGGTGGTCTCGCGCCGCGCCCCGGAGGGCGAGGAGGAGCTGGCCCTGCTGTCCGACGCCGTCGTGCTCGGCTGTACCCATCGGGGTACCCGTCTGGAGCTGGCGATGAGCGAGGACGCGTTGACCGGTTTCCTGGCCTGGCTGGAGGCGGCGCCTCCGGGACAACGGGTGAATGTCGCGTAGTAGTTCCTTGCCCGTTGGGTGGGGGTCCCCCCGGACGGAGTCTGGGGGAGGGTGAATGTCGCGTAGTGGTTCCTTGCCCGTTGGGTGGGGGTCCCCCCGGACGGAGTCTGGGGGAGGGTGAATGTCGCGTAGTGGTTCCTTGCCCGTCGGGTGGGGGTCGAACGTGCGGAAGCCGGGGAGACAGGGGGCGGATCCTGTCTCCCCGGCTTCGTCGTGTGCCGGGTCAGTGCGTGGGGGTCACTGAAGACCGGCGTGGACGGCGGCGGCGAGTTCACCGTTCGCGGTGTCGCCGCTGAACTCCCAGTAGAAGGCGCCCCTGAGCCCCTGTTGCCTGGCCCAGGCCGTCTTCCCGGCGATGGTGGCGGGGGTGTCGTAGCTCCACCAGTTGCTGCCGCACTTGGCGTAGGCCGTGCCGGCGATCGTGCCGGTGGCCGGGCAGCTGCTCTTCAGCACCTTGTAGTCCTCGATGCCCTGCTCGTACGTGCCCTGCGCCGGGCCGGTGGCGGTGCCGCCGGGGGTCGCCTGGGTGACGCCGGTCCAGCCGCGGCCGTAGAAGCCGATGCCGAGGTTGAGCTTGCTGCCGGGGACGCCCTTGGCCTTGAGCTTGGCGATGGCGTCGGCGGAGTTGAACCCGGCTTGCGGGATGCCGGCGTAGGAGGTGAGCGGGGAGTGCGGGGCGGTCGGGCCCTGGGCGGCCCAGGCGCCGAAGAAGTCGTACGTCATCACGTTGTAGAAGTCGGCGTACTGTGCGGCGCCCGCGTAGTCCGCCTTGTCGATCTTGCCGCCGTCCGAGGCGTCGGCGGTGATGGCCGCGGTGACCAGGTTGTTCGCGCCGAACTTCGCCTTCATGGCCTGCATCATGTTCTTGAAGGCGGCCGCGCCCGAGGTGTCGCAGCTCAGGCCGCAGGCGTTCGGGTACTCCCAGTCCAGGTCGATGCCGTCGAAGACGTCGGCCCAGCGCGGGTCCTCGACCAGGTCGTAGCAGGACTGGGCGAAGGCGGCCGGGTTGGCCGCGGCCTGGCCGAAGCCGCCGGACCAGGTCCAGCCGCCGAAGGACCACACGACCTTGATGTGCGGGTACTGGGCCTTGAGCTTGCGCAGCTGGTTGAAGTTGCCGCGCAGCGGCTGGTCCCAGGTGTCGGCCTTGCCGTCGACGCTCTGGTCGGCGGTGTAGGCCTTGTCGTAGTCCGCGTAGGCGTCGCCGATGGTGCACTTGCCGCCCTGGACGTTGCCGAAGGCGTAGTTGATGTGCGTGATCTTCGCGGCGGTGCCGGAGGTGACCAGGTTCTTCACGTGGTAGTTGCGTCCGTAGACGCCCCAGTTGGTGAAGTAGCCGAGCTTGACCCTGTCGCCGGGGTCGGGCGGTTCGGTGCCGCCGGGGGTGGTGACGGTCAGGGTGGTGGAGGAGGGCCCGGTCTGGCCGGCGGTGTCGCGGGCGGTCACGGAGTACGCGTACGTGGTGCCCTTGGTCAGGCCGGTGTCGGTGTACGAGGTCCCGGTGACCGTGGCGATCTTCGTGGCCCCGCGGTAGAGGTCGTAGTCCTTGACGCCCTTGTCGTCGGTGGCCGCGGCCCAGGTCAGGGCCACCGAGGTCTCGGTGACCGTGCCGGCGGTGGGGGTGCCGGGGGCCGAAGGCGGGTTGTCGCCGGGTTCTGAGGGCCCGCCGTCGCAGGATCCGCCGTTGACCTTGCAGCCGGTGGGGGCGCCGGAGCCGGTGCCGTTGAAGCCGAAGCTGATGCTGGCGCCCGGGGCGAGGGTGCCGTTCCAGCCGACGTTCTTGCCGGTCCAGTGGTTGCCGGAGCTGGTGACGGTGGCGTCCCAGGCGGAGGCCACCCGGGTGCCGGCGGGGAAGTCCCACTCGACGGCCCAGGAGCTGATGGCCGTGGTCCCGGTGTTCTTGACCGTCCACCTGCCCTCGAAGCCGGATCCCCAGTCGGAGACCTTGGTGTACGTCGCCGTCGCGGATCCGGCGGCCTGGGCCGGTCCGGCCAGCGCCACCAGTCCGGCGACGGGCAGGGCGAGCGCGGCCACGGCCGCGGCGAGCCTTCTGAACAGACGGGTGCGGGGTGGGGGTGCTGTGCTCAAGGGTGCTCCTCCGTAGGTCCGTCGGGGCCGTGGGGCCGACCGCGACATGGGGGTGGGACCTGCGCCGCCCGTGAGCACGCCGACGGCACGCTCACCACAGTTGCCGCGAGCGTAGAAAGGTCTGGACCAAGCGTCAAGAGGTCCAGACCTCACGGGAGTTGGGGCCGGAGCGGCGCCCTACGGGCCCAACTCCTGCGCCAGTACGGCCGCCTGCACCCGGCTGCGCAGCCCCAGCTTCCCCAGCAGCCTGCTCACGTGCGTCTTGACCGTCGCCTCCGCCATCTCCAGCCGGGCCGCGATCTCCGCGTTCGACAGCCCCTCGCCCAGGCAGTCGAGCACCTCCCGCTCCCGCCGCGTCAGTGACGCCACCGCCTCGGCCGTCTGCGGCGCCAGGGCGGGCCGCACCGCCCGCGGGGCCGCGAACTCGGCGATCAGCCGCCGGGTCACCGCCGGGGCGATCAGCCCCTCGCCGCGCGCCACCGTGCGCACCCCCGCGATCAGCTCGGCGGCGTCCACGTTCTTCAGCAGGAAGCCCGCCGCGCCCGCGCGCAGCGCCCCGAACACGTACTCGTCGAGGTCGAACGTGGTAAGCACCAGCACGTCCGCCAGGCCCTCCGCCACCACCCGGCCCGTCGCCGACACCCCGTCGAGCCGCGGCATCTGCACGTCCATGAGCACGAGGTCCGGCCGCAGCTCCCGGGCCAGGCGCACCGCCGCCTCGCCGTCCGCCGCCTCACCCACGACCTCGATGTCCCCCGCGCTGCGCAGGATCAGCACCAGCCCCGCCCGCACCGCGCTCTGGTCCTCGGCCACCACGACCCGGATGGTCACGCCGTCACCGCCTTCTCCTCGGCGGGCAGCACCGCCCGCACCTGCCAGACCGGGCCCTGCCGGCCCGCCGTGAACTCCCCGCCCAGCAGTTCCGTCCGCTCCCGCATGCCGACCAGCCCCGCCCCCGAGCCGGGGGCGCGGGGGCCCGGCTGCTCACCGTACGGGGACTCCACCTCCACGGTCAGGGCCGCGTCGGAACGGGCCACGCGCACCCGGACCGTGCCCGGCGCGGCGTGCTTGAGGGCATTGGTCAGCGATTCCTGGACGATCCGGTACGCGGCCAGTTCCACCGGGGCCGGCAGCGGTTCGCCGTCCGGCTGCCGGGCGTCGTCCAGGGCGAACGCCAGCCCGCTCGCCCCGCCGTTGGTGCGGGCCTGCTCCAAGAGGGCGTCGAGCCCGTCCAGCGACGGGGTGGCGACCGCCTCCTGCTCGGCGCCCGCGGTCCGCAGCAGGCCGATCAGCCTGCGCATCTCGGCCAGCCCCTGCACGCTGTTCTCCCGGATCACCCCGAGGGCCTCGCGGCTGGTGGCGGGGGAGTCGATCGACAGCGCCGCGGTGGAGTGGATGGCGATCGCCGACAGGTGGTTGGCCACCATGTCGTGCAGTTCCCGGGCCATCCGGGCGCGCTCCGCGGCCACGGCCTGCGTGCGGTCCATTTCGGCCAACAGTGCGGTCTGCTCGGCCCGCAGCCGGGCGGCGATCGCGGCCTCCCGGTGGTTGCGCAGCGTAGCGCCCGTGAGGGCCGGGCCGAAGCCGACGATGCCCGTGAGCACCCCGATCAGCAGGGCGTGGGGCGCGGGCAGGAAGGCCAGGGAGACGAGCGTGACGACGACGGTGACCAGGCCGGTGCTGATCGGGAGCCGCCGGGCCGTGGACGGTTTCCCGTAGACGACGGCCGCGTACATCAGGTCCGTGAAGAGGACGACGGTGGCCAGGTTGCCGACCGTGAACTGGTCGGCGACGGTCGCCGCGACGCCGACGGGCAGGGTGACGGCGTGGACGCTGCGCCGCAGCAGCACCGTCGGCCCGATGACCAGCAGGGGGACGAGGGCCGCCCAGTCGGGGAAGAACTGCCGGCTGCCCGTGTTGCGGACGCCGAGCGACCACAGCAGCAGGCCGCCCAGTACGCCGACCACCGCGATGATCACGTCGTCGCGGTGGGGAGGCGGGATCCGGCGACGTGCGGCGGCGGGCGCGGCGGCGGGCGCGGGCGCGGAGTCGTTCACGGTCCCATCCAACACGGTGGGGCCGGGCCGGGCCTCGACGTCAGGGCGGACATCGGTGCCGCTCGCAGTACACCGAAGGATGCAGTCACGTTTCGTCACCGACGACGACGTATCGGCGCGGAACGGACGGGAGGCTGGATCCAGCCGTCAAGGAGCCGGCGCCGACGTCGCCGGACCACCGGCCGGAAGGAGAGAACCGTGCTCGTCACCCTGGTCATTGCCTGCGAGGTCGGCTTCTGGGTGCTGCTGGCCGGCGGACTCGCGCTGCGCTACCTCGCGCGGATGCCCCGGTTGGGGGCGGCGGTGCTGCTGGGCGAGCCGCTGCTGGAGCTGACGCTGCTCGTCGCCACCACGCTGGACCTGAGGAACGGCGGCGAGCCGAGCTGGCGGCACGGCCTGGCCGCCGTCTACATCGGCTACACCGTCGGCTACGGCCACTACACCGTGAAGTGGCTCGACCGGCACGCGGCGTACCGCTTCGCCGGCGGGCCGAAGCCCGCCGGCGCCGGGTACGGCAAGGAACGCGCCGTGCACGAGTGGAAGCTGTGGCTGCGGACCCTGGCCAGCGCCGCGGTCGCCGCCGCGCTGCTGCAGGGCGCGATCTGGTACGCGGGCGGGACGGCGGACACGTCCGGGCTGGAGGCCTGCCAGTTCGCCGTGCTGCGGGCCGTCGGCATCCACGCGGTCGTGGCGGCCACGTACACGATCTGGCCCCGCAAGGCCCCGGCGGCGGCCGGGGCCCCGGACTCCCCCCTGGTGAAGGACGGGAGCTAGGTGCTGGGCGGGGGCGTCAGCCGCGCTCGCCGCCCGGCACCCACAGCACGTCCCCGACCTCCTTGTTGGCCGTACGGGCCAGGATGAACAGGAGGTCGGAAAGGCGGTTGAGGTAGGTGGCGGTCAGCGGGTTCATGATCTCGCCGTGCGCCTCCAGCGCCGCCCAGGTGGAGCGCTCGGCGCGGCGGACCACGGTGCACGCCTGGTGCAGCAGCGCCGCGCCGGGGGTGCCGCCGGGCAGGATGAAGCTGCGCAGCTTCTCCAGATCGGCGTTGAAGCGGTCGCAGTCCGCCTCCAGCTTGTCCACGTACGCCTGCTCGATGCGCAGCGGCGGGTACTCCGGGTCCTCCACGACCGGTGTGCACAGGTCCGCGCCGACGTCGAACAGGTCGTTCTGCACCCGGACGAGGACCTTCACGACGTCCTCGGGGAGGCCGCCGAGGGCGATCGCCGTGCCGAGGGCCGCGTTGGCCTCGTTCGCGTCGGCGTACGCGGAGATCCGCAGGTCCGTCTTGGCGGTCCTGCTCATGTCGCCGAGGGCCGTCGTGCCCTTGTCGCCGGTGCGGGTGTAGATGCGCGTGAGGTTCACCATGCGGCCAGCGTAATGAGCGCGGCGGGCGGGCGGAAAGCGAACTCGGCGGAGGGCGCGGAGCGGTGGGCCGTCCCGGTGTGATGTCCGTCATCTGAGACGTGACGCGTGTTACTTCACGGTCACTCCGCCCCTGACTCCCGCTAGTCTCCGGCCGAGAGGCTACGAGACTGGCCGTTTGAAGAACGAGGGGTGTGCAGTGGCTGGGAAGCTCGCCGTCATCGGTGCGGGGCTGATGGGTTCCGGAATCGCTCAGGTCTCCGCTCAGGCGGGGTGGGACGTGGTCCTGCGTGACGTCACCGACGCGGCGCTGACCCGCGGCACCGACGGCATAAAGGCCTCGTACGACAAGTTCGTCTCCAAGGGCAAGATGACGGCGGAGGACGCCGAGGCCGCGCTCGCCCGCATCACCACGACCACGGACCTCGAAGCGGTCGCCGACGTCGACATCGTCGTCGAGGCCGTCTTCGAGAAGCTGGACGTCAAGCACGACATCTTCCGGACGCTGGACAAGCTCGTCCGCGAGGACACGATCCTCGCCTCCAACACCTCCGCCATCCCGATCACCAAGATCGCGGCGGTGACGGAGCGTCCGGAGCGGGTCGTCGGCGCGCACTTCTTCTCGCCCGTCCCGATGATGCAGCTGTGCGAGCTCGTCCGCGGCTACAAGACCAGCGACGAGACCCTCGCCGCCACCCGTGCGTTCGCCGAGTCCGTCGGCAAGACCTGCATCGTCGTCAACCGCGACGTCGCCGGCTTCGTGACGACCCGTCTGATCTCGGCCCTGGTCGTCGAGGCCGCGAAGCTGTACGAATCGGGCGTCGCGTCCGCCGAGGACATCGACATCGCCTGCAAGCTCGGCTTCGGTCACGCGATGGGCCCGCTGGCCACCGCCGACCTGACCGGCGTCGACATCCTGCTGCACGCCACCAGCAACATCTACACCGAGTCCCAGGACGAGAAGTTCGCGCCGCCGGAGCTGATGCGCCGCATGGTGGACGCCGGGGACTTCGGCCGCAAGACCGGACAGGGCTTCTACAAGCACTGAGCCCCGGGAGGCGGGGACGCCTCCGGGACCGGGCGCCACTGAGCACCAGTTCGATCACTCCGCCTCGCGAGTGATTTAGGTATCGGTTCGCTCACGGTCGGCAACTTCACCGCCCATGCGGCAGTCAGTTCCAGTGAGAGTTGCCGACCACGGACCGCCGGACCATACGTACGCAAGGACTGCCGGGAGCGCATATGCACATCAGGGGCGACCACGCCGAACTCGCTGTCGGGGGCCGCCTCGACGTGCGCAGCGCGGCGGACGCCCGTGCGGCCCTGCACACCGCCCTCGACGACGGCCGCGGCGACCTCGTCCTCGACCTCACCGGACTCGACTCCTGGGACGCGACCGGCCTCGGCGTGATCATGGGGGCCCACCGGCGGGCCGGCCGCACGGGCCGCCGGCTCGTCCTGCGCGGTGTGCCGCCGCAGATGCAGCGGCTGCTCGTCGCCACCCGCCTCCACCGGATCCTCGCCATCGAGGGCGGCCTGGAAGCGGAATCCCTGCCCAGGGTCTGACGGTCCCCGCCGGCCGTTTCCTCCTGCGGAAACGTAACGGTCCGGCGGATAAGGCACCCCTGCGGTTCCGTGTACCGCCGAGCACCGTCTAGGGTCGATCGGACACCGGACCCGTAGCAACAGCGGAATGTGCGAAGGCCGGCGGCAGTACGGCAAGAGCACAGGGCGCGATCGGGGGACTTGGTCATGGACCGCACGCAGGGGCAGGCCGAACCGGTGGAGCGCGCCGCGGCGGGCTCCGGACCGCACACGGCGTCCACCCCCGTGGCCCGGATCACCACCCTCACCGCGGGCGAGTACACCCTCACCGTCAACCCCGTCGACGGCAGCGAGATCCAGCCCCTTCGGCCCGGCGCCGCAGTCGGCCGCCCCGCCCGCCGGGACGCGGCCGACCGCCGCGAACAGGACGCCGCCGGGCGCCCGCCGGTGCTGCCCGGCCGCGCCGCCGACCCGGCGCCGCTCCTCGCGCGCGGGGAGGAACGGGAGCGCCTCGTGCGGCTGCTGGGCCGCGGCCGCTCCGTACGGCTCACCGGACCGGCCGGCTCCGGACGCACCGCCCTGCTCGACGCCGTCGCCGCCGACTGCGCCGGGCTGGCCCCCGACGGCGTCGTCCGGCTCTCCGGGTACGGGCACCAGCAGCCCGGCGAACTGCTCCACGCCCTCCACGCGACCGTGTACCGGGCCTCCGAGGAGCGGCCCGAACGGGACGAACTCCTCGCCCGCGTACGGGACATCGGGGCCATCGTGATCCTCGACGACCTGGAGATGGGCGGCAGCGCACTGGACGAGCTGCTGCGGGCCACCCCCGAGTGCGCCTACCTGCTCGCCGCCGCCCCCGACACCGCCCCCGCCGACGAACTGCACCTGGAAGAGGTCTTCCTCGGCGGCCTGAACCGCGCCGACTGCCTCGGGCTGCTCGAAGCGGGCGTCGGCCGGCCGCTCACCGAGGCCGAGGCCGCCTGGGCGGAGGACCTGCGCTTCGCCTCCGAGGGCCTGCCGCTGCGCTTCGTCCAGGCCGCCGCCCTGCTGCGCCGCCGCGACGAGCTCAACCGGGGCCGGACCGGGGACGAGGACGAGGAACCCGGCGTCTTCGAGGAGCGGCCCCGCGACGCCGCCCCCGTGCCGCTGCCGACGCTCGCCGAGGGCGCGGCCCCGGCCGAGCTGCTCGCCTCCCGGGCCAGCGAGTCCGCCCGGGCCGCCCTGCGGATCGCCTGCGCGCTCGGCGGGGAACTCCCGCACCACGCCCACCTGCCGGCGCTGGTGGGGGACACCCACGCCGACGCGGCCGTCGCCGAACTGCTGGCCAGCGGTCTGATCACCCCGGTCGGGCCGCGGTACCGGCTGGCCGCCGGGGTCGCCCGGCAGCTGGAGGAGGCCGGGTACGGGGACACCGCCGCGGAGGAGGCCCGTACGGCGGCCCGGCACTACGCCTGGTGGACCGGGCACTCCTCGGTGACCCCGGCGCGGGTCGCGGCCGAGGCGGACGCGGTGCTGGCGGCCCTGGGCGGCGCCGACGTGGTGGCCGCCGTCCTGCTGGCCCGCAGCGCGGCGCCCGCGTTCGCGGCGTCGCGGCACTGGGAGGCCTGGGAGCGGGTGCTGCGCGCGGGCGCCGAGGCCGCGCGGAAGGCGGGGGAGGTCGCCGAGCAGGCGTACTTCCACCACGAGCTGGGCGTGCTCGCCCTGTGCGAGGGGCGGCTGGACCGGGCGCGGGCCGAGCTGGAGGCCTCGATCGGGCTGAAGGGCGCCCTCGCGGACAAGCGCGGCACCGTCGCGGGCCGGCGGGCGCTGGCCCTGGTCACCGACCGCGAGGCGGCGGGCGTGGCGGTCTCGCCGCCGCTGCGGCTGGCGGCCCCGGCCGACGCGCCCACGGCCGCGCTGCCGGCGCCGGCACGGTCGGCGCCCGCGCCAGCGGCTCCCGAACGGCCGACGCCCGCTCCCACGCGGCCGGCCGCGCCGTCGGCGTCCCCGTCCCCGTCCCCGTTCCCCTCCCTGTCGGCGTCCGCGGCTGCGTCCGCGGTCCCGGCCAGGCCTTCGGGTCCGCCCGCCGCAGCCCGGTCGGGGTCCCCGGCCGGTTCCCCGGCCGCCGCCCGGCCCGGTGCGGTGCCGCCGGCGTCGGAGGCGGAGACCGCGGTGCTGCCCGCGTCGGAGGCCGCCACCGCCGCCCTGCCCGCGACCGGGGCCGCGACCACCGCGGTGCCGGTGATCCGCCGGTCCGTGGCGCCGAGCAGCCTGTCGGAGGTGTACGCGGAGGCCTTCCCTCTCGACCCGAAGCCGACCACGCCGACGCGCCCGGTCCCGCCGCCGCTCATACCGCCGCGCCCCGTGGCGCGCCCGGCCCGGCAGCGCCGCAAGCCGGTGCTGCTCGCGGCGGCCGGAGTCCTGGCCGCCGTGGTGCTGGGCACGGTGGTGGGTCTGGCCATGACCCCGTCCGATGAGCAGGAGCCGGGCAGCGACCCGGTGACCCAGTCGACCCCCGCGCCCGCGGAGCCGGGCACGACGGGCACGACGGGCACGACGGGTTCGGGAGGGAACGATTCTGCGCCGGAGCCGGGCTCCTCGGCCCCCGACGCTGCCGAGACCGGGCCCGCCCGGCCCGGCCAGAGCGCGGCCCCGACCGCATCGGGTTCCGCCGCTCCCTCGCGCCGGCCCTCCTCGGCGGTGCCCTCGCAGCAGACGCCCTCGTCGCCGAAGCCCACGGGCACGTCCCAGGCGCCGAGCCCGAGCGCCACGCCGTCCCCGTCGCAGTCGGCGGCCCCGACCCCGACGGTCAGCACGACCACCGGGACGGGGCCGGCCACGGCCGGGACCGGCCCGGCCGGAACAGCCCCGGCCACGCCCTGACGGCCACCCGAAGCCGGCGGCCGCGCGGCTGCTGCCGATGCGCCGGGGCGGCCGCGCCACGCCGGCCCGCCCTGCGGCCGGCCCGGCGGGAGCCGGCTAGAACAGCCGGAGCTTGTCGTCCTCGATGCCGCGCAGGGCGTCGTAGTCCAGCACCACGCACTCCATGCCGCGGTCCGTGGCCAGCACGCGCGCCTGCGGCTTGATCTCCTGGGCCGCGAACACACCGCGGACCGGGGCCAGGTGCGGATCGCGGTTGAGCAGCTCCAGGTAGCGGGTCAGCTGCTCGACGCCGTCGATCTCACCGCGGCGCTTGATCTCGACCGCCACCGTCGCCCCGTCGGCGTCCCGGCACAGGATGTCGACCGGACCGATCGCCGTCATGTACTCGCGGCGGATCAGGCTGTAGCCCTCGCCCAGCGTCTCGATGCGGTCGGCCAGCAGCTCCTGGAGGTGCGCCTCGACTCCGTCCTTGATGAGGCCGGGGTCGACGCCCAGCTCGTGGGAGGAGTCGTGGAGGACTTCCTCCATGGTGATGATGAGCTTCTCGCCCGCCTTGTTGACCACGGTCCAGACGCCGGCCTCGTCCCCGGTCCCCTCCTTGAGGGTGCACGGGGGCGACATCCAGTTGAGCGGTTTGTACGCCCGGTCGTCCGCGTGGATGGAGACACTGCCGTCAGCCTTCACGAGGATCAGACGGGGTGCCGAGGGCAGATGGGCGGTGAGCCGGCCCGCGTAGTCGACGGAGCAGCGGGCAATGACGAGACGCATGGTCGGCAACGCTACTCGACCGACCCGCCTCCACGCGATTCGCCCCCGAAAGCCCCGTTCGCCGATGGCGCGTTGTATGCGCATTCTCCTGGTGCGGCACCCAGCGGGCGCCTACCGTGGAAGCGGGAGGTCGTCGAGCGTGCACGCTGCGTCGCCGATCTCCTTCCCTGCCCGTAAGACTCCGGCTACCCAGAGGGTCGGGGTCGCGAGAGGAGAACCCATGTCGCTCGACGTCTCACCGGCCCTACTCGAACAGGCCGAGCGAGGCGAGGTCGACGAAGCCGCCTTCGTCGACTGCGTCCGGACCTCCCTGCCCTTCGCTTGGGAGATGATCAGCTCACTCGTGGCTCAGCTGAAGGTGGACGGCGGGGACTTCGCCGACAACCAGACGCCGCCGCCCGACGAGCACGCGCGCGGGCAGCTGCTGCGCGCGCTCGCGAGTGACGCGATACGGGGTGCGCTGCAGCGGCACTTCGGGGTGCGCCTGGCCTTCCAGAACTGCCACCGGGTCGCGGTCTTCCCCCTGGACGCGTCCGCGGACGACCGGCTCGCCCGGTTCACGTCGGTCCGTGCGCAGCTGCTCAACCAGTCGCCGGAGCTCCGCGACTGCTAGCCCGCGGACGGCACCACAGGCCCCGGCCCGACCCGCACGACCGTACTTTCGCTGCCGCTCCGTATCGGGGGAGGTGCCACGGATACCGGAGCGGCAGCCCAGGCAAGGGGGCGGGGCAGGGGCAGGCCGGAGCCAGGACCCGCGCCGGGCGGGCCCTGGCGGGGAGGCCTCAGACGAGGCGGGGCAGCACCTCGGCACCCAGGCGCCTGACGTTCTCCTCGGTCGCGGCGAGGTCGCCGGAGCCCTCCGCCAGCAGGGCGAACCGCGTGATGCCGGTCCGCTCGGCCGTCGCCGCCAGCCGGTCCGCGGCCCGCCGCGGGGTGCCCACCGGATGCAGGTCGCACAGCAGCTCGGTGTAGGCGACGGGATCCCGCATCGCGCGCGCCCGACCGTCCACCGTCACGTGCGCCTCCAGCCCCTGCTTCAGCCAGCCCGGCATCGCCTTCATCAGGGTTTCGCGCGCGTCCGCGGTGCGGTCCGCGAGCTGGCACACGCCCGCCGACACGTGCGGGGCGTGCGGGTCGTGTCCGGCCGCGGCGGCCGTACGGCGGTAGAGCGCGACCATCTCCGCCTTGTCCTCGTCCCCGCAGTGCATCCCCAGCAGCATCGGCAGTCCCCGCTCCGCGGCCAGCCGGACCGACGCGGGGGAGGTGCAGGCGACGATCACTTCCGGCCCTGATCCGTCGCCGTCCAGCGCCTCCGCCGGACGCGGTACGACGGACACCTCGCGGAAGACGTGCCGCTCGCCGACGGCGGACACCCGCGGCTCGGTCAGCCAGCGCCGGAGTAGGTCCAGGTCCTCGGGGAAGCCGTGCTCGTGCGCGCGCAGGCCGGCGCCGAAGACCTCCAGGTCCACCCAGGGACCGCCCCGGCCCACCCCGAGGGTGAACCGGCCGCCCGAGGTGAGGTGCAGCAGCGCGGCCTGCTCACCGAGGGCCACCGGGTGCGTGTTCGGCAGCACGCTGACCGCCGTGCCCACCCGCAGTCGCCTCGTCCGGCCCAGCAGCAGGGCCGCCAGGGTCACCGCCGAGGGGCACACCCCGTACGGCACGAAGTGGTGCTCGGCGAGCCAGACCGCGTCGAGCCCGGCCTCCTCCGACACCTCCGCCGTGCGCACCGCCCGGTGCAGCGTCTCCCCCTGACCCTGGCCCGGGAACTGGGCCGCCACTACAAACGCTCCTACGCGCATCGCCTTAGCCTCCTCGTTGGCTGACGCGGCCTCCCCCAGGTGCGACCGGTGCATCTGATGGCAACAACGTCTGACACGTGCCAAAGGCACGGCCTGACCGGAAAGTTATTGGGATAGTCAGGCCAGTCGCCCGCCCGGCGGCGGACCGTCCCCGGTCCCTCTCCGGCCTCTCCCCGCCACCCTGCGTGGAGGCGCCCCCGCTGCGCGTAGTCTGGGAGAAAGTCACTGCCGTCCGCTCCTTCGTGAGGTATACGTGTCACCGCGCCACAACCGCCCCAAGGGCGGCGGGAAGTCAGCCGACCGTGCGGCGGAGGGCTCCGGCCCCGGTCCGGCGGGAGTCGACCGGTTCGGGCTGGAGCGCACCGAGGAATACCTCGGCGAGGAGTGGAAGGTCCGGCACGTCGCGGGCGCGAGCGCGGCGGGCAAGCGCTACCGCTGCCCGGGCTGCGACCAGGAGATCCCCTCCGGCACCCCGCACCTGGTGGCCTGGCCGGAGTACGGCGGCGTGGACGACCGCAGGCACTGGCACAAGGCGTGCTGGAACGCGAAGGACCGCCGCACCACGCGGGTGCAACGGTCCAGGAACGCCCCCAAGTACTAGCCCGCCTCTTCTCTTCCGGGTCTTGCTCCCCCAGCTACCGCTGGGAGGTGCCCCCAGACACGCGCCGCCCGGCACCGCACCTCGCCGCGTTGTCGAGGCACCCGAGGACGTCCAGTAATCGGGAGCCTCTCCGCCTTGCGATGCACGGCACCGGACGACGCGGGCTCAACCGGCAAGATCCGAAAGAGACGGCCTGGCCCCCGGGCACGACCCGCGGGTGTGAGCGGGCCTACACGTCGCGGCGGTCGACGAGCAGGTACGAGCCGGCCACCGAGGCGCCCGTCACCAGCAGGATCAGCAGGACGTGGGACAGGTCGCTCGGGAGCCGCGCGTCCTCGACCCCGTTCGGCATCCCGAACAGCTGCATCAGCGCGACCGGGGCGTTGTACTCCAGGATGGTGCGGCCGAGCGGGGCCAGGCCCTCCCAGGTGGTGAGCATCCCCCCGGCCACCGGCGGGATGGTGATCAGCCCCAGCATCACGGCGATGGCGCCGGCGGAGTGCTTCAGCATTGCCCCGACCGCGAGGCCGAGCACCCCGAGGAGGGTGACGTACGCGCAGCCGGCCAGGGCGTGGAGCCACTCCCCGGCGCCGTGCTGTCCGGCGACGTCGTTGCGCAGGATCAGGGAGGCGATCCCGACGACCGCGACGGAGCCGGCGACGGCGCTGAAGGCGACCCCGGCGAAGACGAGGTACTTCGCGGTGAGCACGCGGGCCCGGCCGGGCGCGGCGGTGAAGGTCGTGCGGATCAGCCCGGTCCCGTACTCGGAGGTGATCGTCAGCACGCCGAGCGCCATCACGGCGACCTGGCCGATCAGCAGCCCGAAGAGGGCGGGCGCGGTCGGCGGTGTGAGGGTGTCCCCGGTGTTGCGGATCTCGATGATGGCGAGCAGCCCGATGCCGACGACGAGCACGACGAGCGAGCCGAGCGTGAACAGGGTGGCGCGCACCGAGACCAGCTTCGTCCACTCCGAAGCCATCGCGTGGCCCAGGTGCGGGCGGGGCGCGGGCAGCGGCGAGACATAGCCCTGCGACTGTTCCTTCGGCTGGTCCGCGGTCGACGTGGGGCCGGTCATCGGGTGTCCTTGCGGGTGTCCGTGGGGGCGTTCTTGGCGGTGCCGGCGAGTTCGCCGGGGCTGGCGGGCATCAGGAAGGGCCTGCCGTCCGCACCGGGCGGCGGGGCAGCGAAGAAACCGTTCTGCGGGACCTCGGGCGCCGCGGGTTCGTCCTCCCAGACGGGCAGGGCCAGCGGGTCCGCCTCCCACAGCTCCGCCCGCGGGTCCTCGGTGGAGGTGTACTCGACGGTGGACTGCGTCAGCCGCATGTACGCCTCCTCCAGCGAGGCCAGGTGCGGGGACAGCTCCCACAGCCGTACGCCGGCCTCGTGCGCGAGGTCGGAGATCCGCGGCAGCTCCAGCCCGGTGACCCGCAGTGCCCCGTCGGGCTCCTGGAGCACCCGGCCGCCCGCCCTGGTCAGGGCCGCTGCCAGCGTGTTCCGGCCATCCCGGTCGGGGCCGGCCGCGCGGACCCGCGCGAATCCGGCCGAGTTGTGCGCGATGAATTCCTGGGTGCCCATGTCAGCCAGGAGCCGGCCGCGGCCGATCACGATGAGGTGGTCGGCGGTCAGGGCCATCTCGCTCATCAGGTGCGAGGAGACGAAGACGGTGCGGCCCTCGGCGGCGAGCCGGCGCATGAGGTTGCGCACCCAGAGGATGCCCTCGGGGTCGAGCCCGTTGACCGGCTCGTCGAAGAGGAGCACCTGGGGGTCGCCGAGCAGGGCCGTGGCGATGCCGAGCCGCTGGCCCATGCCGAGCGAGAAGCCCTTCGTGCGCTGGCGGGCCACGTCCTGGAGGCCGACCACGGCCAGCACCTCGTCCACCCGCCGCTCGGGGATGCCGGACAGCTGGGCCATGGAGAGCAGGTGGGTGCGGGCCCGGCGGCCGCCGTGCACGGCCTTGGCGTCGAGGAGGGCCCCGACGTGGCGCTGGGCGTTCGGCAGCTCGCGGAAGGGGTGGCCGTTGATCGTGACGTGGCCGGACGTGGGCCGGTCCAGGCCGAGGATCATGCGCATGGTGGTGGACTTGCCGGAGCCGTTGGGGCCCAGGAATCCGGTCACGTGACCGGGCTTGACCTGGAAGGACAGCTGATCGACCGCGGTCTTCGCGCCGAAGCGCTTGGTGAGCCCGACTGCCTCGATCATTCCTCTGCCCCTTGCCCGGTGGACGGCTTTCGTCCGAGTTAAGGGTTAAGAGGATATCGAGGAGCGTGCGGTTCCACCCATGGCCGATCCCTGAGCTGTCCCTGAGCCCGACCCCGGGAAGACCCGTAGTACGGGGGACGTCCCCCCTGAGACGGACCCCGAGGCGGGGTCCGTCCTGAGACGGACCCCACATCGCGGCGACGTCAGGCGTCGCGGTTCTTCAGCACGAGGAAGCCCCCGACGACCGCGGCGACCGCCCACGCGACCATGATCGCGAAGCCGCCCCACGGGCCGTACGGCGGCTCCTTGCCGTCCAGGGCGATCTGGACCGTCTGCATGACCGCGCCGCCGGCCACGTTCGGGAAGTAGTCGGCGACCTTCTGCGTGGCCTCGACGGAGCTCAGGATCGGCGACACGAGGAAGAAGAACGGCAGCAGGACGCCGAGGGCCAGCATCGAGCTGCGCAGGATCATGGTCATGCCCATGGAGAACAGGGCGAGCACGGCCATGTAGAGCCCGGCGCCGACCACGGCGCGCAGCACGTTCGGCTCGCCGAGGGCGATGCTGTGCTCGCCCAGCAGGGCCTGTCCGATGAAGAAGGACACGAAGCTGGTGAGCAGGCCCACGACGAGGGCGAGGGCGGTGGCCGCGGTGAGCTTGCCGATCAGGAAGCTGCCGCGGCGCGGCACGGCGGCGAGCGAGGTCCGGATCATGCCGGTGCTGTACTCGGTGCCGACGACCAGGACGCCGAAGACGATGACGGCGGCCTGGCCGAGGGTCATGCCCGCGAAGCTGGCCATGGTCGGGTCGAAGGTGAGCTGCTGCTCCTTGGGCATGTCCTCGAACGTGGAGTTGAGGAACATGCAGAGCAGGGCGCTCATGCCGACCGTGACCACGAGTGCGGACGCCAGGGTCCAGATGGTCGAGGCGACGGTACGGATCTTGGTCCACTCGGACTGGAGGACTGCGGGGAAGGACATGTCACCGCCCGCCCTTGCGGTCGGCCTCGTAGCCGGCGCCCCACGCGGGGGCGTCGGCCGCGGGGACCCGGTTGTCGGCGGCGGCGCCGGGGCCCGGCAGTGCCGCCCCCGGGGTGCCCGGGGCATGGGCGTGGTACTCGACCGAGTCCGCCGTCATGCGCATGAACGCTTCCTCCAGTGAAGCCCGCTGCGGGCTGAGTTCGTGCAGCACGATGCCGTGCTGGGCGGCCAGTTCGCCGAGCTGCTCGGCGGGCACCCCGTCGACCTCCAGCGCACCGGAGTCCGGGACGGCGACCGCCTCGATCCCGCCCTGGTGCAGGACGTCCTTGAGTTGCTCCTGCTGCGGCGAGCGCAGCCGGACGAAGCTGCGGGAGTTCCGGTGAATGAAATCGGCCATCGACATATCGGCCAGCAGCTTGCCCTGGCCGATGACGATCAAATGGTCCGCCGTCAGCGACATTTCGCTCATGAGGTGGGAGGAGACGAAGATCGTCCTACCCTCCGCGGCGAGCCCCTTCATCAGATTCCGGATCCAGAGAATTCCCTCCGGGTCCAGGCCGTTGACGGGCTCGTCGAACATCAGGATTTCCGGGTCGCCGAGCAGGGCGGCGGCGATTCCCAGCCGCTGGCCCATTCCGAGCGAAAACCCTTTCGACTTCTTCTTCGCCACGGGCGTCAGTCCGACGAGGTCCAGGACCTCGCCGACGCGGCTCTTCGGGATCCGGTTCGACTCCGCAAGGCAGAGCAGGTTGTTGTACGCGCTGCGGCCGCCGTGCATGGCCTTCGCGTCCAACAGCGCACCGATGTGCTTCAGTGGCTCCGACAGGTCCCGGTAGTGCTTGCCATTGATCCTGACCGTCCCGCTCGTCGGGTTGTCGAGGTCGAGCATCATGCGCATGGTGGTCGACTTGCCCGCCCCGTTGGGGCCGAGGAAGCCGGTCACCACCCCCGGTGTGACCTGGAAGCTGAGGTGGTCGACGGCGGTCTTCGCGCCGAATCGTTTGGTAAGGGCCTCAAGCTCGATCATGCCGCTCACGCTAGAACGCCAGAGGGCCCCACGCCACCTCGAAGGGGTGACAAGGGGCCCTCTTGCATGACGTTTCGCTACTGGCGAGTAGACGGCGTGTCAATCGCCCGTACGCAGGGGCGGTGCGGTAGGACCGGCCCCATGGCGCAGGGCCGTACGAGCGGAGGCGTGCTCAGCGGCTCTGCTGCGCCGGGACGCCGCGGGAGACCGGCTCGTCGTCCAGCGGGGAGCCGGCGGCGGCGACGGCCGCACCGGTCAGCGTCGCCAGCATCTCGCGGACGTTGGTCAGCTGGGCGTTGATCGAGTCGCGGCGGTTGGTGAGCGCAGCCAGCTCGCGCTCCGACTCGCTGCGGATGCGGTCCGCCTTGGCATTGGCGTCGGCCACGATGTCCTCGGCCTGGCGCTGCGCGGTCTCCACCGTCTGGCGGGCCCGGCGCTCGGCGTCCGTGCGCAGCTTCTCGGCCTCCAGGCGCAGCTGCTCGGCCCGGTGCTCGATCTCCGCGAGGCGCTTCTCCGCCTTGGCCTGACGCGAGGCCAGATCGCGCTCGGACTGCTCGCGGCGCTTGGCCAGGTTGGTCTCGAAGTCCGCGGCGGCCTGGGCGGCCTTGGCGCGGGTCTCCTCGAACAGCGCGTCGGCCTCCTCACGCTTGGAGGCCGCGTCCTTCTGTGCCTCGGCGCGCAGGGTCGCCGCGTCCCCCTTCGCCTTCTCGACGATGCGGACGCCCTCGTCCTCCGCCTTCGCCTTGCGGTCGGCCGCGAACGACTCGGCGTCGTTGCGCACCTGCTGGGCCGCCGACTCGGCCAGCTCGCGGTGCTGCTCGGCCGCGCGCCGGGCCTCCTCACGCAGGTCCTTGGCCTCCTCCTCCGCCAGCCGCAGGATCTTCTCGACCCGGGCGCCGAGCCCCGCGTACGAGGGCTCCGCCTCGCTCACCTGGGCCTGGGCGTTCTGCGTTTCGAGGTGCAGCTCCTCGATCCGCTTCTCCAGGGCACTGATTCGTCCAAGGGCGCTGTCGCGGTCGGAGACCAGCTTGGTGATGCGGTCGTCCACCTGACCGCGGTCATAACCACGCCGCACGAGCTCGAAGCCGAAGGGGGAGGATGTGTCGCTCATGGGGTTCCTGTCGATGAGACCGATGAGGTGCTACGTGAGGTGTTAAGGGGAATCCTAGGCGCCCGAGCGGCGTGTCATCGAGTCAATCCCAGTTTGATCTGGACAATGACACCCCTTTTGAGTGGCAAGGCGGCAGAATGCTTGTCACTCGTTCGCCTGAACCTTCATCAGGTGCACACAATCCGTCCCCGTGTGGGTTACTCCGACGACTTGCCACCCGATCGAGTGGAACCCGCGCCGGCACCGGCCTTCACGCCCCCCGAACCCTGGCTGCCGATCGAAGGCTTTCCGCCCGAAGGCGCCTCGAATGATTCCAACGCCTCAAGAACGTCCTGGACACGGGAAATCTCCGCCTGGATGTCCTCCCGCCTGCGCACCAGGACCTCCAGCTCGCGCCGGCCCTCCTCGACGATCCGCTCGGCCTCCTCCTTGGCCTCCGCCAGAGCGGCCTCCGCCAGCCTCGACAGCTCCGCCTTCTTCTGCTCCGCTTCCTTCAGCAGCGTCTCCGCCTTGCGGACCGCCGCGATGCGCACCTTGCTCGCCTCGCTGCTCGCGTCCGACACCAGGGCCTTGGCCTTCGCCTCGGCCTCCTCGCTCTGCTCGGTCGCCGCGCGCACCAGCTTGTCCACGCGCTCGCCGGCCGACTTCATCTGCTCGGCCGTCTCGCGGCGGGCCCGCTCGTGCAGCTCCTCGATCTCGGCCTCGACCCGGGAGCGCAGCTCCTCCGCCCGCTCCCTTATGGCGGCGGCGTCCGAACGCGCGCCGACCAACAGCTCGTCCGCGTCCGTACGGGCCTTCTCCACCGCGGAGTTGCCCTCGACGGTGGCCTCCGCGACGATCCGCTTCGCCTCCTTGCGGGCGGCGTCGACCATCTGGTCGGCCTGCTCCTCCGCGGCCGTCGTCGCGGCCACGGCCTGCGCCTGCGCGTCCGCGGCGAGCTGGTCCGCCTCGGTGGCCGCCTCGGTGATGAGCCGGTCCACCTGCTCCGCGGCCTCGGTACGCCGCTTGCCGGCCTCCTCGCGCGCCTCGTCCAGCAGCCGCTCGGCCTCCTCGCGCGTCTCCGTGCGGGTGCGCTCCGCCTCCGCGACCGCGTCCGCCTTGGCCCGGTCGGCCTCCGACCGGGTGCGCGCCGCGTGCTCCTGAGCCGAGGACAGCGCCTCCGCGGCCTCCGCGCGCATGCGCTCGGCCTCCGCCGCGGCCTCGCCGACCGTGCGCTCGTTGTCCCGGCGGGTCTGCGCCGTGAGCTTGTCCGCCTCGGCCGCGGCCTCCGTGATGAGCCGGTCCGCCTGCTCGGCGGCGTCCGTACGCAGCCGGTTGGCCTCGGCGCGCGCCTCGTCCAGGGTCTGCTCGGACTCCCGCTCGGCGCTCTCCAGCGTCTCGGCCGCAGCGGCCGTGACCCGGTCCGCCTCCGCGGTGGCGTCACCGACGATCCGGCCGCCCTCCGCGCGGGCCTCGTCCAGCAGCTGCGCCGCCTCGGTGCACAGCCGATCGGCTTCCTCGGCCGCCTCGCCGACCGTCAGCTCGTTGGCCGCGCGCACCTCGTCGACCAGGCGGTCGCCCTCGTTGCGCGCGTCGACCAGGACGCGGGCCGCGTCCCGCTCGGCCGCCGCCATGGTGTCGGCGGCCTGCCGGGTGAGCTTGGCGGCCTTCGCCGTCGCCTCGTCGAGCGTCTTCTCGGCCGCGGCGCGCGTCTCCTCCGTGAGGCGCTCCGCCTCGGACGCGGCCTCGGTGATGAGCCGGTCCGCCTGCTCGGCGGCGTCCGTACGCAGCCGGTTGGCCTCGGCGCGCGCCTCGTCCAGCACGCCCGCGGCCTCGATGCGGGTGGCCTCCGCCGTCTCCTCGGCCTCGGTCGTGATGCGCTCCGCCTCCGCGGTCGCCTCGGTGACCGTGGCCTCGTTGGCCGCGCGCGTCTCCGCGGTGATCCGCTCGGCCTCCGCCGTCGCGTCGGCGACGATCTGCGCGCCCTCGGCGCGCGACGCCTCCAGCGACTCCCCGGCCTCGCCGCGGATCCGGTTGGCGTCGCCGCGGGCGTCGGCCCGGGTTCGGGCGGCGTCGCGCTCCGCCGCGGCCAGCGCGTCCGTGGCCTCCGTACGCACCCGCTGGGCGTAGTCGGCGGTGTCGGCGCGCAGCTGCTCCGCCTCGGCGATCGCGTCCGCGACCGTCCGCTCGGCCAGCGCCTTCGCCGCATCGGTCTCGGTGCGCGCCTCGGTGCGGATCCGGTCCGCGTCCGCGGTCGCCCGCTCGCGCTCCTCGTAGGCGTCGGCGCGGACGCGGGCGGCCTCCTCGTCGGCCTCCGTCCGGGTGCGCTCCGCCGCGTGCTCGGCGGCGCTGCGCAGTCCGGCGATCTCCTCCTCGGCCTCCTCGCGCAGCCCGGACACGGAGTCCCGGACCTGCTGGGCGGTGGTCTCCGCCGCCGACACCAGCTCGGCCGCGCGCCGCTCCGCCTCCTCGGTCAGGCGGGCCGCCTCGGCCTGCGCCTCCTCCGAGCGCTTGCGCGCCGCGGCCAGCAGCTCCTCGCTCTGCTCGCGGGCCTGCGCCCGCTCGCTGTCCGCGTCGGTCCGCGCCGACGCCAGCGTCTCCTCGGCCTCGCGGCGGCGCCGGGAGGCCTCCTCCCGAGCGGCGGCCAGTGCCTCGGCCGCCTCCTCGGCGACCCGCTCGGCGGCGGCCTTCGCCTCGGTGCGCAGCCGGTCCGCGGTCTCCTTGGCCTCCGTACGGACCCGTTCGGCCTCGGTCTCCGCCTCGGTGCGCAGCCGTACGGCCACCTGCTCGGCCTCGGCCCGCGCCCGGCCGGCGTCGTCCGCCGCCTCGGTGCGCAGCCGGTCGGCCTCCGCCTCCGACTGCTCCCGCAGGCTGCGGATGCGTTCCGCCGCCTCGGCGCGCAGCCGGTCGGTCTCCTCCGCGGCCTCGCGGCGGACGGCCTCCGCCGCACCGCGGGCGTCACGCATCGTCTGCTCGGCCGTGGCCAGCCGGTCCTCGGCCTCCGTGTGCAGACGGGTGAGCTCCGCCTCGGCCTCGGCACGCTTGCCGGCCAGCGCCTGCTCGGTCTCCTCGCGTCGGGTGCGGGCCGCCGCGTCCGCCTCGGCGCGCACCGCCTCGGCCTGCTCCTCGGCCTCGGTGCGCAGCCGTTCGGCCTCGGCGCGGGTCCGCTCCAGGGTCTCCTCGGCCTGCCGGCGCAGGGTGGTGGCCCGCTCCACGGCCTCCGCGCGCACCCGCTCGCTCTCGGCGGTGGCCCCGGCGCGCAGCTCGTCCGCGTCCGCCTTGGCCTTGCCGAGCAGTTCCTCGGCGGTCTTCGCCGCCTCCTCGATCTGCTGGACCGCCTCGCGGCGGGCCTCGCCGCGGATCCGCTCGCCCTCGGCCACGGCCTCGGCACGCAGCTGCTCCGCCTCGCCGCGCAGCCGCCGCGCCTCCTCCTGGAGTTGGACGGTGCGGGCCCGGTACTCCTCGGTGTCGTCCTTCGCGGCGCCCGTGAGCTCCGCCGCGGCGGCCGCGGCCTGGGCGCCCAGCCGCTCGGCCTCCGCCTCGGCCTCGCGACGGATCCGCTCGGCCTCCTCGGACGCGGCGCGGGTGGTGGCCTGCGCGTCCTCGGAGGCCCTGGTCAGCATCTCCTCGGCCGTGCGGGCCGCCTTCGCCAGCTGGGCGGCGGTGTCCTCGGCCGCCGCGGCGCGGGCCTGCTCCGCGGCCTCGGCGCGCTGGCGCTCGACCTCGGCGCGGGCGTCGGCGAGAACGTGCTCGGCCTCGGCCTTGAGGGTCTCGGCCTCCTTGGTGGCCTCGCCCACCAGCCGGGCCACCTGCTCCTTGGCGGTGCGGGTGCGCTGCTCGTTGACGGACTCCGCCGAGGCGAGCTGCCGGGCGGCGCTCTCCTTGGCCTCGGCGAGCACGCGCTCGGCCTCGGCGCGCGCCTCGCGCAGGGCCCCGTCGGCCTCCTGGACGCGCTGTTCGGCGACGCGGCCGAGGTCCAGGGTCTGCTGCCGGGTCTGCTCCGCCTCGGCGGTGGTCGCCGAACGCAGCCGCTCCGCGTGGTCGGTGGCCTCCTGGGCCTGCGTCGAGGCGGCGGTCAGCAGCCGCTCGGCCTCCTTGCGGGCGCGCAGCAGCGTCGCCTCGGCCTCGGTACGGGCGGCCTCGGCATCGGCGGCCAGACGGCGGCGGGTCTCCTCGGCGACGCGGGCGGCCTCGGCACGGGCGGCGTTCAGGGACTGCTCGGCCTCGGCGCGGGACTCGTCCATGAGCCGGCGGGCCTGGGACTCCGTACGGGCGCGCAGCTGTTCGGCCCAGGCGACGTTCTCGTTGACGTGCGCCTCGACGGTCTGGCGGCGCTCGTTGAGCTCCTGGTCCAGCCGCTGGCGGCGGTTGACGGCCTCGGTGTGCAGCTCGGCCTGGAGCCGGGCCTGGTGCTCGGCGTGCTCCTGGAGGATGCGCTGGGTCTGGGCCCGGGCCTCGCGCAGTTCGCGCTCGGCGTCCGAACGCATCTGGTCCGCCTGGATCTGGGCGTTGCGCAGCAGCTGCTCCGCCTGGTATCCCATGTCCGCGCCGTCGTACGCGGGGCGGGACGCGAGCGCGCGCCGCACCTCGTGCAGCTTCGCGCGCAGGACCTCGACCTGGTAGCCGAGGTCCTCGGCGTGCTGGACGGCTTTTCCGCGCTCCTTCTTGAGCCGCTCCATCTCCGCTTCGAAGAGCGAGAGATGATCGGCTTCAGTCTGAAGGCTCTCCTGGCTTTCGTAGCCCCGCACAGCGCGGTCCCATCCGTCCCCTGGTCGCAAGCTCACTCCCAAATGAGCACCGTCCGCCCGCTGAACGGCGCCCCCGGGGGAATGGTGTCAGATAGCAGGGCAGGGGACACAGGCCCCGACCCTGTCTGAAGCACCGAACCCCGGCCGAGCCACGGCCACTCTACCGGCCGGGGAATGGGGACATCAGTGCGTGCTTCCACTGATCCCGGACCCGGCCGACTGTGAGGTCCCTCCTCGGCTCCCGGGACCGACGGGCCGGATCGGGAAGGACGTCCCCTTGAGGGTGGATTTGCGGTGTTCGAATGCGTCCATCCGGAGCGCGTCCGGTTTCCCCGGCGCGCAGTTGGCCGTGCAGGTCACGGTCCCGCCGGTGCTCCCGGGGGCGCCGGCGGCCGCTGCGGGCCCACCGGGCAAGGGCGCGTACCGGTCGGCATGTGATCGAAAAGACGTGCGGTGCCTACGCGGACGGCACACCGCGGCCGGTGGTGTGCCGTCCCCCGACCCGGTCCGGGTCGGCTCAGCCCTCGTGCTCGTCGTGCGGGGCGGAGGTGACCAGCTCGGTGAGGACCCCGTGGCAGTCCTTGGGGTGCAGGAAGGTGATCGAGGAGCCCATCGAACCGCGGCGGGGCTCGTCGTACAGGACGCGGACGCCCTTGCCGCGGATGGCCTCGGAGTCGCCGTGGACGTCCTCGGTGCCGAAGGCGATGTGGTGCACGCCCTCGCCGTTCTTGGCCAGCCACTTGCCCACCGCGGAGTCCTCGCGGGTGGGCTCCAGCAGCTGGAGGTAGGAGGCGCCGCCGTCGGAGGTCCCGTTGATCTTGAGCATGGCCTCGCGGACGCCCTGCTCCTCGTTGACCTCGGTGTGGAACACCTCGAACCCGTACGTGGCACGGTAGAACTCGACGGTCTTGTCCAGGTCGAAGCAGGCGATCCCGATGTGGTCGATTCTTGTCAGCATGGGACCAGTGCACCGCCGAGGAGGCCGGTCACGCAACGTGCCAGCGATCACACCCACTGCCCGGTGACGACACGGGTACCGCTCAGTACATTCGGGTAAACCCTCGTTCACTCCTCATCCTCAAGGGGCTGTGCTCCATGTCCGGAACGAACAACACCACGTCCGTGATCGTCGCCGGGGCCCGCACGCCCATGGGGCGTCTGCTCGGTTCGCTGAAGTCCTTCTCGGGCGCCGACCTCGGCGGGATCGCCATCAAGGCCGCCCTGGAGCGGGCCGGCATCGCCGGCGACCAGGTCCAGTACGTGATCATGGGCCAGGTGCTGCAGGCCGGCGCGGGCCAGATCCCGGCCCGCCAGGCCGCGGTCAAGGCCGGCATCCCGATGAACGTGCCCGCCCTGACGATCAACAAGGTCTGCCTCTCCGGCCTCGACGCGATCGCGCTGGCCGACCAGCTGATCCGCGCCGGGGAGTTCGACGTCGTGGTCGCCGGCGGCCAGGAGTCCATGACCAACGCCCCGCACCTGCTGCCGAAGTCCCGCGAGGGCTTCAAGTACGGCGCGATCGGCATGCTCGACGCGATGGCGTACGACGGCCTCACCGACGCCTTCGAGAACATCGCCATGGGCGAGTCCACCGAGAAGCACAACACCCGCCTCGGCATCGAGCGCGCCCCGCAGGACGAGTTCGCCGCGGGCTCCCACCAGCGCGCCGCCGCCGCCCAGAAGAACGGCGTCTTCGAGGCCGAGATCACCCCGGTCGAGATCCCGCAGCGCAAGGGCGACCCGGTCCTGTTCACCCAGGACGAGGGCATCCGCCCGGAGACCACGGTGGAGTCCCTGGGGAAGCTGCGCCCGGCCTTCGCCAAGGACGGCACGATCACCGCCGGCACCTCCTCGCAGATCAGCGACGGCGCCGCCGCCGTGGTCGTGATGAGCAAGGCCAAGGCCGAGGAGCTGGGCCTGGAGTGGATCGCCGAGATCGGCGCCCACGGCAACGTGGCCGGCCCGGACAACTCCCTGCAGTCGCAGCCGTCGAACGCCATCCTGCACGCCCTGAAGAAGGAGGGCCTGGAGGTCGCCGACCTGGACCTCATCGAGATCAACGAGGCCTTCGCGGCGGTCGCCGTGCAGTCAATGAAGGACCTCGGCGTGACCCCGGAAAAGGTGAACGTCAACGGTGGCGCCATCGCCCTGGGCCACCCGATCGGCATGTCCGGTGCCCGCGTGGTGCTGCACCTGGCGCTGGAGCTGGCGCGCCGCGGCGGCGGCGTCGGCGCGGCCGCGCTGTGCGGCGGCGGCGGCCAGGGCGACGCCCTGATCGTCCGGGTCCCCAAGGCCTAGTACACCTGTCCCAACCCGGCTACATCCTGCCCGTACCCGGCGCCGCGTGCCGGGTACGGGCGCACCCGCATCCGCACCCGCGGCGAGAACGAGGAGCGCAGCACGCATGACGGTGGACGTCCCCCAGCTGGTGGCCCAGGCGCGTGACGGCAGGCCCAGAGCGGTGGCCCGGCTGATCTCGCTGGTCGAGGGGGCGTCCCCGCAGCTGCGCGAGGTGATGGCGGCGCTGGCCCCGCTGACGGGCGGGGCGTACGTGGTGGGCCTGACGGGCTCGCCGGGCGTCGGCAAGTCCACCTCCACCTCGGCGCTGGTGTCGGCGTACCGCAGGGCGGGCAAGCGGGTCGGCGTGCTCGCCGTCGACCCGTCCTCGCCGTTCTCCGGCGGCGCGCTGCTGGGCGACCGGGTGCGCATGTCGGACCACGCCTCCGACCCGGGCGTGTACATCCGGTCGATGGCCACCCGCGGCCACCTGGGCGGCCTCGCCTGGGCGGCCCCGCAGGCGATCCGGGTGCTGGACGCGGCCGGCTGCGACGTGATCCTGGTCGAGACGGTCGGCGTCGGCCAGTCGGAGGTGGAGATCGCCTCCCAGGCCGACACCTCCGTGGTGCTGCTGGCCCCCGGCATGGGCGACGGGATCCAGGCCGCGAAGGCGGGCATCCTGGAGATCGGCGACGTGTACGTGGTCAACAAGGCCGACCGGGACGGCGCCGACGCGACCGCCCGGGAGCTGAACCACATGCTGGGCCTGGGCGAGGCGCGGGGGCCCGGCGACTGGCGGCCGCCGATCGTCAAGACGGTCGCGGCGCGCGCCCAGGGCGTCGACGAGCTGGTCGAGGCGCTGGAGAAGCACCGGGCCTGGATGGACGAGCACGGGGTGCTGGCCGAGCGGCGCGCCGCCCGGGCCGCGCGCGAGGTGGAGACCATCGCCGTGACCTCGCTGCGGGCCCGGATGGCCGACGTACACGGCGACGCCCACCTGGGGGCCCTGGCGGCGCGGGTCGCGCAGGGCGAGCTGGATCCGTACGCGGCCGCGGACGCCCTGCTGGCCACCCTCACGGAGAGCTGAGGCCCCACGGGGCCGGGGCCGGGGCCGCTCGGGGAACGCTCGGCCGCTCGGGGGAACGCTCACCCGTACGGTGGCGCGCCCCTGCGGGGCGGGCGGCGCCTCCGTAGACTGGCGACGCCCGGAATGCCCCGATATCGGCACACTGAGGGAGTGGCGTCATGGCCAAGCGCGGCAACAAGAAGCGAGCGCGCAAGAAGAAGAAGGCCAACCACGGGAAGCGCCCCAACGCCTGACCGCGGTCCCACCTGAACCACAGGAGCGGGAACCCCGGAGGGGGGGGGGGGTTCTTTGGTGTGTGTTGTTTCTTTTTTTTTTTTTTTTTTTTTGGTGTGGTTTCCTCTCCGCTCTCCCCCCCCCCTGATACGGGGACCGGCC
>NZ_JBVHVT010000068.1:0-47802 GCF_055564695.1 Streptomyces sp. NPDC029014 | reverse complement strand
CTGCTGCTCGACGCCGTTGACGGTGGTGAACTCACCGCCGACCCACATGTACTTCGTGTCGCCCTTCTCCGCCACGGCCATCACGCGCGGGCCGATGCCCTCGCCGAGGCCGTCGTTGGTGTCGGGGAACCAGCCGAGCTTGCGCGGGCCGCGGACGAAGCCGTCCACGGGGGCCGGGGCGGTGCCGGTGTGGTCCGTCGGCTGGGCCAGCAGGTGGTGGCGCTTGCCGTCGGGGTACTCCAGTTCGGTGGAGCAGTCGTGCGCGTGCGAGGAGCTGTAGAGCACGCCGTCGTACGGCAGGACCCACTGGGTGGCGCCGAGGCAGCGGTCGCGCCACTTCTCGGTGAAGTCGCTCAGGCGCAGGCCGATGCGGCCGTCGAAGACGCCGCCGCCGGAGCCCTCGTTGCCCGTGTAGAAGCCCTTGTCGTCGGTGGCGATCGACTTGACGACCGAGTTCGACGGGATGTTGCCGTAGGTCTTCGCGACCTTGCCGGTGGTGGCGTCCACCACGGCCAGGGCGTGCGTGTTGGAGCCGTTCACCGAGAAGAAGTCGCCGCCGAGCAGGACGTTCTTGCCGTCCGGGGTGACCGCGACGGCGCGGCCCGGCTCGTCGGCGTTGGCCGTGAAGGGCTTGAGCGCACCGGAGGCGGCGTCGACCGCGGCGAACCGCTCGCGGGTCTCGCCCTCGACGGCGTTGAAGTCGCCGGCCGCGTACAGGGTGTCGTCGGAGACGGCGAGGGCCCGCACGGTGGCGGGGAAGCCCGGGTGGAAGGAGGCCTTCGGGCTGCAGCTCTCGATGTCGATCGCGGCCAGGCTGGAGACCGGGGTGCCGTTGACGGCGCCGAAGTAGCCGCCGGCGTAGAGGGTCTTCTTGTCCTTCGAGACGGCCAGCGCCCGCACGGTCGCCGTGCCCTCGCTGACGGTGAAGGCCAGCTTGCAGGAGGTGGGGTTGCCCGTCGCTGCGTCGAGGGCGACGAAGTTCACCGCCTCCTGCTCGGCGCCGGAGCCGCCGGCGGGCGGGCGGACCGCCGAGAAGGTACCTCCGGCGAAGACGGTGCCGTTCGCCTGCGCCATGGCGAAGACGATGCCGTTCGGCTGCCAGGTCGGCAGGGTGTCGGCGGTGAACGCCACCGGCGGGGTGATGGCGGACGCCTGGGGCATCACCACCAGGCCTATCCCCGCTCCGGCACCGGCCAGTGACAGGACGAGGGCGGCAGTCAGCCCTCTGGATCTACGCATGAACCCCCCAGGGCAATTGCCCGGTGTATGGCTGGAACTATCCGAACAGCCGTATGTACGGGCGCAGACTAGAGCTCACATGAGGGCCTGGTCACCTCACTTGACCCTATGCATACCAAATCGGAACGTAGGGTTCAGCGGCAAGGGCGCACAGCGGACATACGGAAAATTCACCCCGGCCAGGGCGCTGCATATGCGCCAATGGCCGGGACACGGCAAATCGTAGGCGAAATATAAGGCCTCAGCGGTCGATCCGGACCGTTGCTCCCGCGAGTTGGTCCTCGACCTGGCGGATGTCCGCGTCGACCATGATGCGCGCCAGCTCGTCCACCAGGACCGTTGGCTTCCAGCCAAGCAGTTCCTGGGCCTTGGAGGCGTCACCGATGAGGGCGTCGACCTCACTGGGGCGCTCGTACTTGGCGTCGTAGCGGACGTGTTCGTTCCAGTCGAGGCCCGCGTGGGCGAAGGAGGACTCCAGGAACTGGCGCACGGTGGCGGGGACGCCCGTGGCGACGACGTAGTCGGTGGGCTCGTCCTGCTGGAGCATCCGCCACATGGCCTCCACGTACTCCGGGGCGTAGCCCCAGTCGCGGACGGCGTCCAGGTTGCCGAGGTACAGGTGCTCCTGCAGGCCGGCCTTGATGCGGGCGACGGCCCGGGTGATCTTGCGGGTCACGAAGGTCTCGCCACGGCGCGGGGACTCGTGGTTGAAGAGGATGCCGTTGACCGCGAACATGTCGTACGCCTCGCGGTAGTTCACCGTCGTCCAGTACGCGAAGACCTTGGCGGCGCCGTACGGGCTGCGCGGGTGGAACGGGGTGTCCTCGTTCTGCGGCGGCGGGGTGGAGCCGAACATCTCCGAGGAAGAGGCCTGGTATATGCGGGTGTCGACGCCGCTGGCGCGGATCGCCTCCAGCAGCCGCAGCGCGCCGAGGCCGGTCACGTCACCGGTGTACATGGGGGCGTCGAAGGAGACGCGCACGTGCGACTGGGCGCCCAGGTTGTAGACCTCGTCGGGCTTGATCTCCCGGAGCAGGTTCACGAGCGCGACGCCGTCGGAGAGGTCGGCGTGGTGCAGGAAGAAGGACCGGTTCGCGGTGTGCGGGTCCTGGTAGATGTGGTCGATCCGCTCGGTGTTGAAGCTGGAGGACCGCCGCACGAGCCCGTGCACCGTGTAGCCCTTGGAGAGCAGAAGCTCGGAGAGGTAGGAGCCGTCCTGCCCGGTGACGCCGGTGATCAGTGCGGTCTTGCCCATGTGGGTCCCCCTGGGGATCGTTTCGGTCGGTATGTGGTGAGGCGGTGCCTCGGGGGCCTGCGGCTGCTCCGGCCGCCGCCCGCGCGGGGCGGCTCCCGTGCCGGTGCCGGCTGACGGCCCGCCACCAAGGGCTGGATGCGTACCGTACACGGGCGGGGCCCGTCGGCCTCGCGCGGTGTGCGCGCCGCCGCGGCGGGCCCGGTCCGGGCCCGGGTGCGGTGCCGTCGGCGCCGGGGCCGGTCCGGACCGCCCCCGTACCCCGCGGAGAACGGACTGGCATCATCGGCGGTATGACAAGTTCGCTGCCGCTCCTGCCCCCGAACGCCCGCGTCTTCGTCGCGGGCCACCGCGGCCTCGTGGGCTCCGCGGTCGCCCGCCGCCTGACCGCCGACGGCCACGAGGTGCTCACCCGGGGCCGCGCCGACCTCGACCTGCGCGACGCCGCCGCGACCGGGGCGTACCTGAAGGACGTCCGCCCCGACGCGGTGGTGCTCGCCGCCGCGAAGGTCGGCGGCATCATGGCCAACAGCACGTACCCGGTGCAGTTCCTGGAGGACAACCTCAGGATCCAGCTCAGCGTCATCGGCGGCGCGCACGCCGCCGGCGTCGGCCGGCTGCTCTTCCTGGGCTCGTCCTGCATCTACCCCAAGCTGGCCCCGCAGCCCATCACCGAAGACGCGCTGCTGACCGGTCCGTTGGAGCCGACCAACGAGGCGTACGCCCTCGCGAAGATCGCGGGCATCGTCCAGGTCCAGTCGTACCGCAAGCAGTACGGCGCCTCGTACATCTCGGCGATGCCCACGAACCTCTACGGCCCCGGCGACAACTTCGACCTGGAGACCTCGCACGTGCTGCCCGCCCTCGTCCGGCGCTTCCACGAGGCCGCCGCCGAGGGGCGCGAGGAGGTCACCCTGTGGGGCAGCGGCACCCCGCGCCGCGAGTTCCTGCACGTGGACGACCTGGCGGCCGCCTGCGCGGTGCTGCTGGAGCGCTACGACGGCGACGAGCCGGTCAACATCGGCTGCGGTGAGGACCTGACCATCAAGGCGCTGGCCGAGACGGTCGCCGACGTGACCGGCTTCACGGGCCGGCTGGCCTGGGACACCTCCAGGCCGGACGGGACCCCGCGCAAGCTCCTGGACGTCAGCCGCCTGACCTCGCTGGGCTGGAAGCCGGAGACCGGGCTGCGGGACGGGATCGCCGCCACCTACCGGTGGTGGCTCGACCAGGGCGGGGGCGTGGGCGGCGGGCGGAGCTGAACGCACGGGTGTTGCGGCTCCCCTAGTACGCTCCGCGGCCGTCGACCACGGCGCGGAGCGTACGGCCCATCACGTCGACGTCGCTGGTGAAGGACCAGTTGTCGACGTACTGGAGGTCGAGCTGGATCGTCTCGTCCCAGGACAGGTCGGAGCGGCCGCTGATCTGCCACAGCCCGGTCATGCCCGGCCGTACGGTGAGCCGACGCAGCTCGACCTCGTCGTAGCGGGCCACCTCCTCCGGCAGCGGCGGGCGCGGACCGACCAGCGACATCTGCCCCGTCAGGACGTTGAGCAGTTGTGGGAGTTCGTCCAGGGAGGTGCGGCGCAGCAGCCGGCCCGCCCGGGTCACCCGGGGGTCGCGCCGGATCTTGAACATCAGGCCGTCGTTCTCATTGGCCCCGGCCAGCTCGGCCTTGAGCCGGTCGGCGTCCACGACCATGGTGCGGAACTTCCACATGGTGAACGGGACGCCGTCGCGACCGATGCGCTGCTGGCGGTAGAACGCCGGGCCGCGCGAGCCGAGGCGGATCGCGAGGACGATGGCGAGGAAGACCGGGGCGAGCAGCAGCAGCCCGAGGGCGGCTCCGGCCCGGTCCAGCAGGGACTTGAGCACGGGTTGGACGCCCCGGCTGACGGGCGGTGCGACCCGCAGCACGGCGAGGCCGCCCGCGGAGAGGGTCTCCAGGCGCTTGACGGAGACCTCCACCAGGCCGGGGAAGACCGCCAGTTCGAGTCCGGCGTCGTGCAGGGCCCAGGCGATGCGGCGCAGTCGCTCCCCCGCGATCCGCGCCCCGGGGGCGACGAGTACGAGGTCGGCGTGGTGGCTGCGGACGGCGCCGAGGACGGCGGAGGCGTCGGCGGCCGGGGCGTCGGAGGCCCGGGCGTCGAGCCGGCCCGCGACGGGCACGCCGCTGTCGACGGGGCCGCCGCCGACCGGGACCACGCCGACGACGACGTAGGGGTGGTCGGTGCGCGCGGCGAGGTGGGAGATGACGGAGTCGGCCGCGGCCGGCTCTCCTATCACCAGTACCCGGCTGACGGCCTGTGCCTCGCGACGGGCCGCCGACAGGTGACGGTAGGTCAACTTGTGGCAGGCCAGGGTGATGAGGAGGGCCGGAAGCAGCGCGCCGAGCGCCGCGAGCCGCGGTGTGCTCTCCCCGGTCACCACGCGGGCGACGGCCAGGACACCGATCAGAATCAGCCAGTCGTGCACGACCGGCAGGACACCGCGGGACTCGCCGAGCACCCGGGTCGCGTAGCGGCGGCGTACCGCCTGCACGCCGACCCACGCCAACGCCGCCCCGACGGCGCAGTACACCGGCCTGGCCTGCTGAGCTGCGTCGAAGACGAGGCCCACGGGTACGGCTGCGCCGAGAAGGTCGGCAGAGACTGCTGCGGGCAGGTACCAGCGCGCTTTGTCGCCGATCCGCCTCACTGGCACAGCAGTTAGCTCAGCCGCCGCTCCGGCCACTCTTTGCGCAGGAAAATGGACATGCCTCATGGGCCCCCCTGGCACGTGGTCTATGACACTCGCGCGCGCCCGCGGCTTCCCCAGGCCACGGACATCAGGCGCACCGGGAAACAGTACGACAAACACTCTTAGGACAAGTGCCGAACCCCGGAACAGGGACCCTTGTTGCGCAAGCGTTAGCAAGCGGTACCAGTTGTTCCAGATTTCTGGCGCGTTACGGACGCATGTGAAGGTGAATGGTCCGGATACCGGATACGTCGCCTCGGTCAACGAACCGTTTCCGGCCAACCTTTTGACGCGGCCCTGACATTGCAGCGGCCAGGTGGCACTCTTCGATCCGTTCATCGCACCGCCCTGCTCTGCCCGGTGGCCCACCCAGCCGTCCGGATCCCCCCTTGCAGAAGGAGTCTGCGTTGAGTCCCACCCCCCACAGGCGTGTCACCGCTGCCGGCGCACTCGTTGCTGCTGCCGCGCTGCTCGCCGTCGGCATGCAGGCCGGCACCGCGTCCGCCGAGGCCACCGCCTCCCAGGGCAGCGCCTCCGCGAAGCCCAACCCGGGCGCATCCCCGCTCCAGCTCAGCCCCTCCGAGCGTGCGACGCTCATCGCCGACGCCAACTCGACCACCGTCCAGGCGGCGAAGGCGCTCGGCCTCGGCGGGCAGGAGAAGCTCGTCGTCCGCGACGTCGTCAAGGACGCCGACGGCACGACGCACACCACCTACGAGCGCACCTACGCCGGACTGCCGGTGCTCGGCGGCGACCTGACGGTCCATGCCAAGGGCGGCGTCACCAAGAGCGTCACCAAGGCCACCCAGCACGAGATCAAGGTCGCCGACACCGACGCCTCGGTCACCCCGGCCGCCGCCGAGGGCCAGGCCGTCTCCGCGGCGAAGGACTCCGGCTCCAAGGAGGTCAAGCCCTCCAAGAACGCCCGCAAGGTGATCTGGGCGGCCGAGGGCGCGCCCGTGCTCGCCTACGAGACCGTCATCGGCGGCCTCCAGCACGACGGCACCCCCAACGAGCTGCACGTGGTCACCGACGCCAGGACCGGTGCGAAGATCACCGAGTGGCAGGCCATCGAGACCGGCACCGGCAACACCATGTACAGCGGCCAGGTCAACCTCGGCACGGCCCAGTCGGGCAGCAACTACACGCTGACCGACACCGGGCGCGGCAACCACAAGACGTACAACCTCAACCGCGGCAGCTCCGGCACCGGCACGCTCTTCAGCGGCCCGGACGACGTCTGGGGCAACGGCGCCGCCTCCAACCTGGAGACGGCCGGCGCGGACGCGCACTACGGCGCGGCGGTCACCTGGGACTACTACAAGAACGTCCACGGCCGCAACGGCCTGCGCAACGACGGCGTCGCCCCCTACAGCCGCGTCCACTACGGCAACAGCTACGTGAACGCGTTCTGGGACGACTCCTGCTTCTGCATGACGTACGGCGACGGCTCGGGCAACAGCAAGCCCCTCACCTCGACCGACGTGGCCGCGCACGAGATGACCCACGGCCTGACCTCGGTCACCGGCAACATGACCTACAGCGGCGAGCCCGGCGGTCTGAACGAGGCCACGTCCGACATCATGGCGGCCGCGGTCGAGTTCTACGCCAACAACCCGACGGACGTGGGCGACTACCTCGTCGGCGAGAAGATCGACATCAACGGCGACGGCACCCCGCTGCGCTACATGGACAAGCCGAGCAAGGACGGGGCGTCCAAGGACGCCTGGTACTCGGGCCTCGGCGGCATCGACGTGCACTACTCCTCCGGCCCGGCCAACCACTGGTACTACCTGGCCTCCGAGGGCTCCGGCGCCAAGGTCATCAACGGCGTGAGCTACGACTCGCCGACCTCCGACGGCCTGCCGGTCACGGCCATCGGCCGTGACGCCGCGTCGAAGATCTGGTTCCGTGCGCTGACCGTCGGCTACTTCAAGTCGAACACCAACTACGCGGCCGCCCGCACGGCGACCCTCCAGGCCGCCGCCGACCTCTACGGCGCCGGCTCGGCCACGTACAACAACACCGCCAACGCGTGGGCGGCCATCAACGTCGGCCCCCGCATCAACGACGGCGTCACGGTCACCCAGATCGCGAACCAGAACACCGTCCTCAACACCGCGGTGAGCCTCCAGGTCCAGGCGACCAGCACCAACCCGGGCGCGCTGGGCTACGCGGCGACCGGCCTGCCGGCCGGCCTGTCGATCAACTCCTCGACGGGCCTGATCTCGGGCACGGCCACCACCGCGGGCACGTCCAACGTGACGGTGACGGTGACCGACTCCGCCAACAAGTCCGGCACGGCCTCCTTCACGTGGACCGTCGGCACCGGACAGCAGAACGTCTTCGAGAACACGAACGACTACCAGATCGCGGACAACGCGACCGTCGAGTCCCCGATCACGGTGACCCGCACGGGCAACGCGCCGAGCACCCTCAAGGTGGACGTGAACATCGTCCACACCTACGTCGGTGACCTGCGCGTCGACCTGGTCGCCCCCGACGGCACCGTGTACAACCTGCGCAACCGCACCGGCGGCAGCGCGGACAACATCGTCCAGAGCTTCACCGTGAACGCCTCCTCCGAGGTCGCGAACGGTGTCTGGAAGCTCCGCGTGGCGGACCTCGCCAGCCTCGACACCGGTTACATCAACAGCTGGAAGCTGACCTTCTGACCCCTCGGGGCAGGGTGAGGCGCGACGGCTGACACAGCACGGGGCCGTCCGGGAGAGACCCTCCCGGACGGCCCTGTTCCATGCCGCGGGGCCGGCCTCACGGGCCGGCGCCGGTGATCAGGGGATGCTGCGGAAGACGGCCTCGTACATGTCCGGCTCCTGCTCGTGGTGCTCCCGCGACATGTCCTGCGACATGTCCGGGCCCTGCTGCTCCATCTCCGGCTGCCCCGGCATCTCCTGGCGCTCCTCGGCCGGGGGCTGCTCCTCCTGGCGCTCGTCCGCCGGCGGCTGCTCCTCCTGACGCTCCTCGGCCGGCGGCTGCTCCTCCTGACGCTCGTCCGCCGGGGCCTGCTCCTCCTGCCGGCCCTGCTCCTCCTGCCGGCCCTGCTCCTCCTGCCGGCCCTGCTCCGCCTGCTGGCCCTGCTCCGCCTGCTGGCCCTGCTCCTCCTGCCGGACGTGGTCGTGGCGGCCGTGGTCCTCGTGCCGGCCCTGCTCCTGCGCCGTCGCGGGCTCGTCCTGCGGCTCGGGCCCGTCCTTCGCCGGGAGTACGGTCGCGGCCTGCATGTTGCCCATGACGGCGTGCTCGGGGCGGCTGGCGCTGTCGAAGCGGTCGCGGTCGTCCTGGCGGTCGTCCTGGCGGTCGTCCGAGCGGCTCTCGCCGAACGGGTCGTGCTTGTCGTCCTTGTCCACGTGGACCGGCGTGAAGACCACCGAGCGGACGCTGACGTCGTAGACGGTGTCCTTCGGCTCCAGCTCGCGCTCCGCGCGGCCGTTGCAGCCGTCCTCCCTGAAGAGCGTGGCCCGCGACTTGGTGTCGTTGCGCACGGCGGTGGCCGGGTCGCGGCGCGAGGTGCCGGTCAGTTCGTAGCAGGTGTCGTTGTCGGCCGGGCGGATCTGCCGCCGCTCCCCGTCGACGATGTAGTCCAGCCGACCGAGGTTGGGCCGGTCGTCGAAGTCGTCGGCCAGGGCGGTTCCGGCCAGCGGCACGGCGAGGGCGAAGGCTCCGAGGAACGCTACGGCAGCGTTGCGAAGACGCATGGGAAGGCAGTCCGTTCTGTGGGGGCTGGATGCCGGTCCGGTGGCATCCAGCGGGCAGCGTAGGAGCGCTGACCACTGCTGAATCGGTTCAGCATGCGCGGCGTGCTCACAGGTTCACCCGCCCGGCACGCCCCGCGACCCCCATCCGGCAGGCGCCGAGGCCCCTCAGCGCACGGTGCGTTCACCGTCCCGCCGCGATCCCGGAACCCCGTCGCCCGCCCCGTCCGCCGGCTCCGGTCCGTCCGCCGGCTCCGCGCCGCCCCCGGCCGCAGCGGCCGCCGCCGGGCGCGCCCGCACCAGCAGGACCACCACCACCGCGCCGGACAGGCCGATCAGTCCCGAGGCGGTGAACGCCTCCCGCAGCCCCGTCGCGAAGGCCTCCGCGATCCAGGTGCGGGCGCCGGGCACCGCATCCAGCAGCCGGCCCGCCTCGCCGGAGGCCAGTGCCGCGGCCGTGTCCTCCGGCTGCCCGGAGCCGGCGAGCCCGTCCGCCAGCCCGGCGTGGAACAGCACGCCGAGGACGGCGATCCCGAGGGCCATGCCGAGTTGCCGCGCGGTGTTGAGCGCGCCGCCCGCCATGCCCGTACGGTCCGGGGCCACGGACCCCAGCACGGTGGCCGCCATCGCCGGGACGGCCGCGCCGGCCCCCGCGCCGGTCAGCACCAGGCCCGGGATCAGCGCCGGCCAGCCGCCGACCGTGTCCAGCAGCCGGCTCTGCAGCAGGGCGCCCGCCCCGGCGAGCAGCAGCCCGCCGCCGATGGGCCACCGGGGCGGGACGCCGTGCAGCAGCCGGCCGGCCGCGGCGGAGACCAGGAAGGCCGCGGCGCTCAGCGGCACCAGCACCAGTCCGGCGCCCACCGGGCTCAGCCCCTCGACGGACTGGAGCCACAGGGAGACGTACATCAGGTACGAGAAGGCCGCCCCGGACAGCAGCAGTGCGGCGACCATGACCCCGGCGAAGGTCCGGTCGCGGAACAGCGAGAGGTCCAGCATGGGGCGGTCGCTGCGCAGTTCGACGGCGACGAAGGCGGCGAAGGCCGCGGCGCCGAGCCCGAACAGGGCGAGGGTGGCGGGCGCGGTCCAGCCGCTCTCGCCGGCCCGGATCAGGGCGTACGTGACGGCGCCGGCGCCGGTCGTGAAGCAGGCGGTGCCCGGCAGGTCCAGGCCCCTGCTCTGCGGGGCGCGGGACTCGGCGACGGCCTTGAGGGTGACGTACACGGCGAGGGCGCAGACGGGGAGGTTGATGAAGAAGATCCAACGCCAGCCGAAGTGCTCGGTCAGCAGTCCTCCGATGATCGGACCGGCCGCGGCGGCGGCCCCGTTGACCGCGCCCCAGACGCCGAAGGCGATGCCGCGCTCGCGGCCCTGGTAGGCGCTGCCGATCAGGGCCATGGTGGTGGCGAACATCGCGGCGGCGCCGGCGCCCTGGACGGCGCGGAAGGCGATGAGCATGCCCGGGCCGGAGGCGAGGCCGCAGGCGAGCGAGGAGGCGGCGAACAGGACGAGCCCGCCGAGGTAGACGGCGCGCCGGCCGATCCGGTCGGCGAGGGAGCCGGCGCCGAGCAGCAGGGCCGCGAGGGCGAGGGCGTAGACGTCCATCACCCACTGGAGTCCGGCGAAGCCGGTGTCCATGCCGGCGGCCATGTCCGGCAGGGCGACGGTGAGGATCGTGACGTCGATCAGGAGCATGAACGCTCCGAGGCACACCGCCGCGAGGGGCAGCCATCTGCGCATGGGGGACTCCTCGGTGCCCGCGCGGGGCGGGGAAGGACCGGCAGGCGCCGGGCGGGGCCGGTACGGCTCCGCGCCCGCAGCCTCGCCCCGGATCCCGCGCCCGTCACCCCGGTCCTGACGGATTCCGCGCATCCGGCACCCCGGAACCGGAACCGGGCGGGGCGGACGGCCGGTGGTCCGGCCGCCCGCCCCCTGCCGGGGTTCCGTCGCGGGCCGCGCTACCGCATCAGTACGCCGCCCTGCGGGCCGCCCTCGCCGCCCGCGTCGGTGTCCGCGGGCGAGGCGACCAGCCCCAGTTCGGCCGGCGAGGCCAGCATGGGGTGCGAGGGGAGGATCCGCACGGTGTAGCCGAAGGGCCCGGTGCGGTCGAGGGCGAGCGGGCCCTCGTACACCCAGCGCCCCTCCAGGTCCGGGCCGGCGGCCGGCTTGAGGGGGAAGGGCCGCCCGTCGCGGATGACGTCCTGCGGATCCACCCGGCCGGCGACGGCCTGCACCTCGACGTCCTCGGGGGTGAGGTCGTCCAGGGTGACCAGCACGCGCAGGGTGAGGGTGGCCCCCAGCTCGGCGGTGCCGTTCACGGGAGCCGCGGCGAGCGCCTCCACGTGCTCCACGGCGACCTTGGGCCAGGCCGCCCGGACCCGCCCCTTCCACCAGGCCAGGTCGCGCGCCGCGGCGGCGTCCAGGGTCCGGTGGGCGCGGGCGGCCGGTGTGTACAGCCGCTCCACGTACTCGCGGACCATGCGTCCGGCGAGGACCTTCGGGCCCAGGGAGACGAGGGTGCGGCGGACCATCTCGATCCAGCGCACCGGCAGCCCGCTGCGGTCCGCGCGGTCGTAGAAGCGGGGCGCGACCCGCTCCTCGACCAGCTCGTAGAGGCCGGCCGCCTCCAGGTCGTCGCGCCGCTCCTCGTCGGCGCCGAGCCCGTCGGCGGTGGGGATGGCCCAACCGAAGTCCGGTTCGAACCATTCGTCCCACCAGCCGTCCAGCACGGACAGGTTGAGGCAGCCGTTGAGTGCGGCCTTCATCCCGCTGGTGCCGCACGCCTCCAGCGGGCGGATCGGGTTGTTCAGCCAGACGTCGCAGCCCGGGTAGAGCTTCTGCGCCATGCCCATGCCGTAGTCGGGCAGGAACACGATCCGGTGGCGCACCTGCGGGTCGTCGGAGAACCGGACCAGCTCCTGCACCAGCCGCTTGCCGCCGTCGTCGGCGGGGTGGGCCTTTCCGGCGACGACGATCTGCACGGGCCGGTCGGGGTGGAGCAGCAGCCGGCGCAGCCGCTCGGGGTCGCGCAGCATCAGCGTGAGCCGCTTGTACGAGGGGACGCGCCGGGCGAAGCCGATGGTGAGGACGTCCGGGTCGAGCACGGAGTCCACCCAGCCGAGTTCGGCGTCGGCGGCCCCGCGCTGGCGCCAGGACGCCCGCAGCCGTTCCCGGACCTCCAGCACGAGCTGCTCGCGCAGGCCCCGCCGCAGGTCCCAGACGTCCTGGTCGGCGATGTCGGCGACGGCGTCCCAGCGCTGGGAGCCGCCCACCGACAGGGCGTCCTCGGTGCGGCCGGCGCCGATCTGCCGGGCCCCGAGCCGGACCACCTCGGGGGCCACCCAGGTCGGGGCGTGCACCCCGTTGGTCACGGAGGCGATGGGTACGTCGGCCGGGTCGAAGCCCGGCCACAGCCCGGCGAACATGCCGCGGCTGACGGCCCCGTGCAGGGTGGAGACGCCGTTGGCGCGCTGGGCCAGGCGCAGCCCCATCACCGCCATGTTGAACACGCCGGGGTCGCCGCCCGGGTAGGACTCGGCCCCCAGGTCCAGGATCCGCTCGACGGGTACGCCGTCCAGCTCGCCGCCGGGACCGAAGTGGCGGGCGACCAGGGCGCGGTCGAAACGGTCGATGCCGGCGGGGACGGGGGTGTGGGTGGTGAACACGGTTCCGGCGCGGACCGCCTCCAGGGCGGCGTCGAAGCCGAGGCCGAGCTCGCCGTCGAGTTCCCTTATGCGTTCCAGGCCGAGGAAGCCGGCGTGTCCCTCGTTCGTGTGGAACACCTCGGGGGCGGGGTGACCGGTGAGCGCGCAGTACGTCCGTACCGCCCGGACCCCGCCGATACCGAGGAGCATCTCCTGGAGCAGCCGGTGGTCGCTGCCGCCGCCGTAGAGCCGGTCGGTCACCTCGCGGGCCCCGCAGTCGTTGTCCTCGACGTCCGAGTCGAGGAGCAGCAGCGGGACCCGGCCGACGCGGGCCTGCCAGACGTGCGCGTGCAGGGCGCGGCCGCCCGGCAGGGAGAGGGTGACGCGGGCCGGGGCCCCGTCGGCGTCCCGCAGCAGGGACAGGGGCAGCTCGTTGGGGTCGAGGACGGGGTAGTGCTCCTGCTGCCAGCCGTCCCGGGACAGGGACTGGCGGAAGTAGCCGTGCCGGTAGAGGAGTCCCACGCCGATGAGCGGGACGCCGAGGTCGCTGGCGGCCTTGAGGTGGTCCCCGGCGAGGATCCCCAGGCCGCCCGAGTACTGGGGCAGGGCGGCGGTGATCCCGAACTCGGGCGAGAAGTAGGCGATGGCGGCGGGGAGGTCGGTCCCGCCGTCGTGGGTCTGGTACCAGCGGGCGCCGTTGACGTAGTCGTCGAGGTCGGCGGTGGCGACGGCGAGCCGGCGCAGGAAGCGGCGGTCGCCGGCCAGTTCGCGCAGGCGGGCGGCGGAGGCGGAGCCGAGCAGGCGGACGGGGTCGCCGCCGGCGGCCTGCCAGCCCTCGGGGTCGACGGATTGGAAGAGTTCGCGGGTCTCCGTGTGCCACGACCAGCGCAGGTTGCGCGCGAGGTCGGCGAGCGGCAGCAGCGGTTCGGGGAGTACGGGGCGTACGGTGAATCGACGGATTGCCTTCACGCGTTCCACCTTCGCAGGCAAGTGCGGACCGGAGCGGCCGCACCACGCTGTGCGACCGCGCAACACCCCCGGAAGGCTATCCCCGCCCCGCCTGACCCTGCCACCGTGCCTCGGGGGCACGCCGGTGCGCCCGCCCGTGGAACCGGCCCGTGGGGCCGTCGCGGAACGACGCCGCCCCGGCCACCGCGCGCGGGCTGCGCGGGCGGCCGGGGCGGGCCTGGGGGTGCCTGGGCGCCCGTCAGGGCTGGGTGAAGAACCCGAGCAGGTCGGTGATGACGTGCGTGCTGCCGCCGTGGCTGTTGGAGACGGTGACGCAGCCGTCGGCGACCGGGGTGGTGACGTGGTTGGGGACGGTGTCACCGGGACGCGTGTTGAGGCTGCTGGCCTGGGGCGGGCGGCCCCGTACGCGTACACGGTGAGGAAGCCGGGTCCGGTGGACTCGGTCGCCGTGACGTTCAGGGCCGCGCCGATCGGCCCGGCGGGCAGGCCCGCGACGGCGGTGGTGGCGCCGGGGCGAGCTTGCCGGTGGTGCGGGTGTCGGCGAGCCTCTTCGGGACGGCCGGGGTGAACAGGGCCTTGCCGTCCTTGCCGTACCAGCCGACCGCGTCCAGGACGAGGTGGGTGGAGCCCGTGTTGGTGTGGAGGGTGCGGGTGCCGTCGGGGCCGACCGGGACGACGGCCTGGTCGGACTTGTTCTTGCCCGGCTCGGGGTTGAGGTTCGACGTGGCCGGGCGCTTGGTCGGGTCGGGGTAGGCGATGACGTGCGCGTCGGCGGTGGCGGTGGCGGTGGCGCTGGTGCTGGTGCTGGTGCTGGTCAGGTTGAGCGCGACCGCGGTGGCGCCGGCCGGGATACCGCCCACGCCGGCGACCTTGACGCTGCGGGTCTGCCCGCCGGCCAGGGCGCCGCCCGCGGAGCGGGTGTCGGCGAGGCGGGTCGGGGCGACGGGGGTGAACCGCTCCCCGGCGCCCGGCTGGCACTAGCCGACGAAGTCCACGATCAGCGCGGACCGGCCCGAGTTGAGCTGCGCCTGCACCGTGAAGTCGGAGCCGACGGGGACGGTGACCGTGTTGGAGGAGGTACCGCCCGCCCGGACGTTGACGTTCGAGGTGGCCGGGCGCGGCTGGCCGGACGGCCAGACGCCGAGGTGGGTGTCCTCGGTGGCTCCGGTCACGGTGACGTTGAGGGCGGCGGCGGCCATGCCGCCGGAGGCACGTGGTCCGGGACGGCGAGGCCGACGGGGAGGACCACCGGGACGGCCGAGCCGCCCTGCACGGGCACACCCGTGGTCCGGGTGTCCAGCAGGCGGAAGGGTTCGGTGGCGACGTACCCGGACGGCGCGTACGCGGCCTTCACGGCCTTGGACGCCGTGGACGTCGCGCCCTTGGAGTCCTGGACGGTGACCGTCACGTCGTAGTCGCCGGGTCGGGCGTAGGTGTGCCGGACACGGCTCAGGTCGGCGGACTGCTGCTTGGGCGTGCCGTCGCCGAAGTCGACGTCCACCCGGCTCACCGGCCAGGGCGCCTTGGTCGCGGATGCGGGATCGACGTCGACCGTCAACGGGGCGATGTACTCGATCGGGTTGGTCGAGGTCGGCAGGGCCGGCTTGGCGTCGAAGCCCGCGGTCAGCGGACCGGGGGCCGTCACCTTGACCGCCTGCTCGGTGGTGGCCTTGGCGCCGACGGCGTTGGAGGCCGTGACCTTCACCGTGCACGCGCACGGGGAGGCGTAGACGTGCGTGGCGACCGCGTTGCGGGAGTTGCCCTGCCGGGTGACGACCGGTGCCGTCCCATCGCCGAAGTCCACCTCGTAGCTCATTCGGGTGGACCAGTTGCTGTTCGAAACGGCCTGCACCTCGACCGGGGTCCCGGCCGGCGCCCACGGCTGGTCGACGTGCGCCCACACCTGGCTCAGGCCGTCCTGGACCTCGACGGCGCCGCGGTCCAGGTAGCCGCCCTTGGTGTTGGGCGAGCCCGGGGCGTCGGCGGTCGGGTAGCCGCGGTGGTCGGTGGGCAGCACGCCGGGAGCCGTCGGGTCGGCGGAGTCGACGATGAGGGAGCCGTCCACCTCGAAGGCGGCCTCGCGCTTCGTGGTCTGGAGGTCGTTCGCCCCCTGGCCGGTGGCGGCGTGGAAGGCCGCCGGGCTCGGGTAGCCGGTGCCGGCCCAGTCGTAGAGGGCCGGTGCGGACCCGACGGTCAGGTTGTGTCGACGCGCGTGCCCTCGACCGCGCTCTGTGCGACGGAGAAGCCCTGCCACGGCGTAGGGGGCGTGTCCCTGCAGTTCGCGCCGTGGAGCACGTTGTTGAACAGTGCGGCACCGGTGGATGCTCCGCTGACGGAGATGGTGGCCCCGCAGTAGCCGTACAGCGTGTTGCTGGTGACGACCGTGCCCGGCGCGTCCACAACCGTGACTGCCGAGGCCGCGGTCGCGGCCACCTTGTTGCGGCCGAGGACGGTGCCGCGTGAGCCGCCCTCGACCTTCACGCCGCTGAGCCGGCCCCGGGTGATGCGCACGTCCGTGCTGCCCTCCCCGACCGTGACCGGGTCGAGCCAGCCCCGGGCCGCGAACAGCCGGTCCAGTTCCACGTCGGCGGAGCGGACCACCCGCACGCCGCTGTTGGTGGACCTCAGCCCGCGCAGCACCACGTGACGGGCGTCGCTGACGGTCAGGCCCTTGACGATCTCGGAGGTGGCCTCGCCGACGGTCTTCTCGCCGGTGAAGGTGATGGGCCGGCCCGGCTCGCCGGACCGGTCGAACGTGACGGCCTCGTCGTACCTGCCCTCCGCGATCACGACGGTCTGGCCCGGCTGCGCGGTCCCGGCGGCGGCCGAGACCGTGCAGAAGGGTGCCGCCTGCATGCCGGAGCCGCTGTCGGAGCAGTTCGAACCGGCGCGGTTGTCGACGTACAGGGTGGCCGGCGGATCGGCGGCCGCGACGCCGGGCAGGCCGAGGACAGTGGCGAGGCCTGCGGTCAGCAGGGCCGCCACACGGGTGGGACGCACCAGGGAGGTTTCCTTCGGGAGCGGGCGGTGTGGATCCGGGACGGCGCAGCGCGGCACGGCGGCTGCGCGGCCCGTTCCCCCACCGGCACACCGGCGCACACGGATCCACGGATGCGCGTCCCGTGGTCCCTGTTCGAACGCACGCTGTCACACCGGATATGCCGCTCCCCAGCGGCATATCCCGCGGCGCCCGGGCGTGATCGCCACAACGGCGGGAAACCGACCGCGGCGACAGCGTTTCCGGCCGTCGTACGCCCTTGCGGAATAAGGGGGTTCGGCCGGTTCGTACCGCCCGGCGGCACAACACGAGTGGCCGGTGTGACGGGGGCGGCCGACGGTACATCCAGTAGTCCACACCGACTTGACGGAGCCTCGGCGGAAGCACGGAATCTTCTTGGTCGTCGGGGCGCCACTACGTACGAGTAGTTAACCGAGCACGCGGATTGGGTCGGGCGAGAGTGGGAAGGGCTCCCCGCGTACCTGCACGGCGCACCTCGCCCACCCCTCTCCCGCCACCCGAGTGAACGCGGACAGGAGCGGCCATGCCCGCAGCCCAGCCGTCCTCCGAGCGGCTAGAAACAGAGCCAACAGAGCGTGCACTACCCGTCGGCCACCCGGCCGGCCCGTCGTCACCGAGCCCTGCGAACTGCCCCCAGGTGATCCCATCATGATCGGTCGTATTCCCGTGCTGGACGTCCTCCCCGCCACCGACTGCGGGGCCAGACCCGCCAAGGCCGTGGTCGACGAGGTCTTCGAGGTCTCCGCCACCGTGTTCCGCGAGGGACACGACGCGGTCGCCGCGCACGTCCTCCTGCGCGATCCGAAGGGGCGGGTACGTCCCGCCGTGCCGATGCGCGAGCTCGCGCCCGGCACCGACCGGTGGGGCGCCCGGGTGGCCGCCGACACCGAGGGCAGGTGGAGCTACACCGTGGAGGCGTGGAGCGACCCACTGGCCACCTGGCGGGCCCGCGCCGAGGTGAAGATCCCCGCCGGCATCGATCCGGGGCTCACCCTGCTGGAGGGCGCCGAGCTCTACGAGCGGGCCGCCGCGAAGATCCTGAAGCGGGACGGCCGCGAACACGTCCTGGCCGCCGCCGCCGCGATGCGCGACGAGGACCGCCCCGTCGCCGAGCGGTACGCCGCCTCCCGCGAACCCCGGGCGCAGCAGGCGCTGGACCGGCGCCCGTTCCGGGAGCTGGTGACCGCCGTGAAGGCCCAGCCGCTGCTGGTGGAGCGCAGGCGGGCGCTGTTCGGCTCCTGGTACGAGATGTTCCCCCGGTCCGAGGGGGCGGTGGTCGAGCCCGGGGCGAAGCCGGTGAGCGGCACCTTCCGCACGGCCGCCGAACGGCTGCCCGCCATCGCCGCGATGGGCTTCGACGTGGTGTACCTGCCGCCGATCCACCCCATCGGCACCACCTTCCGCAAGGGTCCCAACAACACGCTGTCGGCGGCGAGTTGGGACCCGGGCGTGCCGTGGGCCATCGGCTCCCCGGAGGGCGGCCACGACGCCGTCCACCCGGACCTCGGCACCCTGGAGGACTTCGACGCCTTCGTCGCCCGGGCCCGCGGGCTGGACCTGGAGATCGCGCTGGACTTCGCCCTCCAGTGCTCCCCCGACCACCCGTGGGTGGAGAAGCACCCGGAGTGGTTCAGCCACCGCCCCGACGGGACGATCGCCTACGCGGAGAACCCGCCGAAGAAGTACCAGGACATCTACCCGGTCCACTTCGACACCGACATGGCCGGCATCGTCGCGGAGACGGTGCGGGTCCTGCGGCACTGGATGGACCACGGAGTCCGCATCTTCCGAGTGGACAATCCGCACACCAAGCCGGTCGTGTTCTGGCAGAAGGTGATCGCGGACATCAACAGGACCGATCCCGACGTGATCTTCCTGGCCGAGGCCTTCACCCGGCCCGCCATGATGCACGCGCTCGCCGCGATCGGCTTCCAGCAGTCCTACACGTACTTCACCTGGCGCAACACCAAGGCGGAGCTCACCGAGTACGTCACCGAGCTGTCCGGCACCCGGTCCGCCTCCGTGATGCGGCCGAACTTCTTCGTGAACACCCCGGACATCCTCCACGCCTACCTGCAGAAGGGCGGCCGCCCCGCCTTCGAGGTGCGCGCCGTGCTCGCCGCCACCCTCTCCCCCACCTGGGGCGTCTACGCCGGGTACGAGCTGTGCGAGAACACCCCGGTCCGGGAGGGCAGCGAGGAGTACCTGCACTCCGAGAAGTACGAGCTGCGCCCGCGCGACTGGGCCGCCGCCGAGCGGACGGGCCGCACCATCGCCCCGCTGATCACCACGCTCAACCGGCTGCGCCGCCGCAACCCCGCGCTCCAGCAACTGCGCGACATCCACTTCCACTCGACCGACAACGAGCAGGTGATCGCCTATTCGAAGCACGCGGGCGCCAATTCCGTACTGGTGGTCGTCAACCTCGATCCGCACCACACCCAGGAGGCGACGGTCTCGTTGGACATGCCGGTACTCGGCCTCGACTGGCACGGGTCCCTCGCGGTGCGCGACGAGCTCACCGGCGAGACCTATCACTGGGGCAGGGCGAACTACGTGCGCCTAGAGCCGGGCCGCACCCCCGCGCACGTTCTCACCGCTCTGCGACCGTCCCCGCCCACCGGAGGGTCACCCACCACATGATGATCAACGATCCCGTCCCCGACACCTTCGAGGACACCCCCGCCCAGGACCGCGACCCCGACTGGTTCAAGCGGGCCGTCTTCTACGAGGTCCTCGTACGCTCCTTCCACGACAGCAACGGCGACGGGGTGGGCGACCTGAAGGGGCTCACCTCCAAACTGGACTACCTCCAGTGGCTCGGCGTGGACTGCCTGTGGCTGCCGCCGTTCTTCGCCTCGCCGCTGCGCGACGGCGGCTACGACGTCTCCGACTACACCTCCGTCCTGCCCGAGTTCGGCGACCTCGCCGACTTCGTGGAGTTCGTGGACAACGCGCACCAGCGCGGCATGCGGGTGATCATCGACTTCGTCATGAACCACACGAGCGACCAGCACGAGTGGTTCCAGCAGTCCCGCAAGGACCCCGACGGGCCGTACGGCGACTACTACATGTGGGCCGACAACGACAAGCAGTACCAGGACGCCCGCATCATCTTCGTCGACACCGAGACCTCGAACTGGACGTACGACCCCGTACGCAAGCAGTACTACTGGCACCGCTTCTTCTCGCACCAGCCGGACCTCAACTACGAGAACCCGGCGGTGCAGGAGGAGATCATGTCGGCGCTGCGGTTCTGGCTGGACCTCGGCATCGACGGGTTCCGCCTGGACGCCGTGCCGTACCTGTTCGCCGAGGACGGCACCAACTGCGAGAACCTCCCGGCCACCCACACCTTCCTCAAGCGGGTCCGGGCGGAGATCGACGCGCACTACCCGGACAGGGTGCTGCTCGCCGAGGCCAACCAGTGGCCCGAGGACGTCGTCGACTACTTCGGGGACTACGCCGCCGGCGGGGACGAATGCCACATGGCGTTCCACTTCCCGGTCATGCCGCGCATCTTCATGGCGGTGCGAAGAGAGTCCCGCTACCCGGTCTCGGAGATCCTCGCCAAGACCCCGGGGATCCCCGAGCGCTGCCAGTGGGGCATCTTCCTGCGCAACCACGACGAGCTCACCCTCGAAATGGTCACGGACGAAGAGCGCGACTACATGTACGCCGAGTACGCCAAGGACCCGCGCATGCGGGCCAACATCGGCATCCGGCGCCGCCTCGCCCCGCTCCTCGACAACGACCGCAACCAGATGGAGCTGTTCACCGCCCTGCTGCTGTCCCTGCCCGGCTCCCCGGTCCTCTACTACGGGGACGAGATCGGGATGGGCGACAACATCTGGCTGGGCGACCGCGACGGCGTGCGCACCCCCATGCAGTGGACCCCGGACCGCAACGCCGGGTTCTCCTCCTGCGATCCGGGGCGGCTGAACCTGCCGGTCATCATGGACCCGGTCTACGGGTACCGGGTCACCAACGTGGAGGCCGCGACGTCCTCGCCCTCCTCGCTGCTGCACTGGACCCGCAGGCTCATCGAGGTCCGCAAGGCGAACCCGGCCTTCGGCCTCGGTTCGTACACGGAACTGCCGTCGACCAACCCGGCGGTGCTCGCCTTCCTCCGCGAGTACGGCGACGACCTGGTGCTGTGCGTGCACAACTTCTCGCGCTTCGCCCAGCCCACCGAGCTCGACCTGAAGTCGTTCAACGGGCGCGTGCCGGTGGAACTCACCGGTGACGTGCGCTTCCCGCCGATCGGCGAGTGGCCGTACCTGCTCACCCTCGCCGGGCACGGCTTCTACTGGTTCCGCCTGCGGCGCGAGTAGGACCTCCCCGGCAGCTCCGGCCCGCCCGGCCTCCCCGCACCCGGGGAGGCCCGCGGCGGAGCACCACGGGGGCGGCACCGCACGGGTCCGGCGCCCGCCCCCGCACGCACCACCGCAGCACGCACCACCGCTCCACCCCCCACGCACCACCCTGACCCGACACCACCCACCACCGGACAGCAAACCTCGCCATCCGGGACACTCTGCGCATTTCTGTGACGGCCCGGGGAAAGGACGACGCCATGTCGGAGGCTGCATCCGCCCGGAGCCGCCAGAGCAGTCCGGCCGCCGTCCCGCTCGGACCGCTGGAGCCGATGCTGCGCTCGTGGCTGCCGCGGCAGCGCTGGTTCGCCGGCAAGGGGCGCGCGATCACCCGGCTCCGCCTGGTCAGTGCCGTCGAGCTGCTGCCGGCCGGGGTCACCCCCGGCCTGCTGCACCTGCTCGTCGGCGTGGACTGCGCCGACGGGGCCGCGGACTGCTACCAGCTGCTGATCGGGGTGCGTCCCGCACCGCTGCCGCCCGCGCTCGCACCCGCCCTGATCGGGAACGCCGAGCAGGGCCCGTACGCCGGCCACGCCGTCTACGAGGGCCTGGGCGACCCGCGGCTCGCCACGCTGCTGCTGGAACGGCTGCGCACCCCGGGCAGCCACGGCCCGCTCCGCTTCGACCGGGACCCGGAGGCCCTCATCCCGGCCGAGGCAGCGCCCCGGCCGGTGTCCGGGGAGCAGACCAACTCCTCGCTGATCTACGGGGATTCCCACATCCTGAAGGTGTTCCGCCGGGTCGGCCCCGGCGTCAACCCGGACCTGGAACTGCCCAGAGCGCTCGCCGCCGCCGGCTGCACCCGCGTACCGGCCCCCGTCGCCTGGTACGAGGCCGACCTGCCCGGTAGCCCGCGCGACAGCCGGGAGCGCCCCGAGCCGCTGACCCTGGGCGTGCTCCAGCCGTACCTGCGCGGCTCCGACGACGGCTGGCAGCTGGCGCTGCGCCGGCTCGGCGCGGGAGCGGACTTCACCGCCGAGGCGCACGCCCTGGGCCGGGCCACCGCCGAGGTGCACAGCGCACTCGCCACCGCCCTGCCCACCGTGGCCCTCGGCCCGGGGCAGACGGCCCGGCTGGCCGCGGGGATGACGGCCCGGCTGGCCGCCACCGTCCGCGAGGTGCCGGCGCTGCGGCCCTACGAGGCCGGGCTGCGCGGGGCCTTCGACGCCCTGGCCGCCTCCTCCCGCGGCAGCGGGGTGCCCGCCCAGCGGATCCACGGCGACCTCCACCTCGGCCAGACCCTGCGCACCGCCGACGGCAGCTGGGCCCTGATCGACTTCGAGGGCGAACCCGCCCGGCCGCTGGCCGACCGCCGCCGGCCCGAACCCGCCGTGCGCGACATCGCCGGGATGCTGCGGTCGTTCGACTACGCGGCCCGCTCGCACCGCCCGTTCGCCCCCGCCTGGGCGGACGCCTGCCGGGCCGCCTTCTGCGAGGGCTACGCCCGCACCACCGGCCGCGACCCGCGCGAGGACCCCGTCCTGCTGCGCGCGTACGAGACCGACAAGGCGGTGTACGAGGCCCGCTACGAGTCGCGGCACCGCCCCGACTGGCTGCACGTCCCCATGGCGGCCATCCGCCGCCTGGCCGAACGGGAACGTCCGGCCCGCCGCATGCCGCCGGCCCCGCCGCAGCCCGGCTCCACCCCCACCCCCCACCCCCACCCGAAGCCCCCGAGGAGGCCGCTCGCGTGAGCGCCGCACGACAGCCGTCACCGACCGTCCGCAACGCAGCCCCGCCCGCCGCCGCGGGCGGACCCGCGGCTGCGACCGCGCCCTCGCCCGAGGCCGGGCCCGCCCGCAGGACCCGCCCGCCCCGGGCCCGCCAGACCGCCCCGGCGGCCGCCCCCCAGCACGGGGTGCGGCCGGCGCCCGCTCTCGACGCGCAGGAGCGGGCCCGGCTCCTCGAAGGCCGCCACCACGACCCGCACGCCGTGCTCGGCGGCCACGCCCTGCGGGGCGGGGTGGCCGTCCGCGTGCTGCGCCCGCACGCGAGGACCGTCACCCTCGTGGCCAAGGGGCTGCGGGCCGAGCTGCACGACGACGGCGACGGCCTGTTCTCGGGGCTGCTGCCGCTGGCCGAGGTGCCGGACTACCGGCTGCTGGTGGCGTACGAGGGCGACGAGATCGAGGTGCACGACCCGTACCGGTTCCTGCCCGCGGTCGGCGAGCTCGACCTGCACCTGATCGGCGAGGGCCGGCACGAGGAGCTGTGGACGGCGCTCGGCTCCCGGCCGATGGTCCACCAGGGCGTCGCCGGCACCCGGTTCACGGTGTGGGCGCCGAACGCGCAGGGGGTACGGGTCACCGGGGACTTCTCCTACTGGGACCCGGTCGCCCACCCGATGCGCTCGCTCGGCGCGACCGGGGTGTGGGAGCTGTTCCTGCCCGGGGTGGGCGAGGGCGCGCTGTACAAGTACGACATCACCCGGCCCGACGGCAGCCACGGCCTGCGCGCCGACCCGATGGCCCGGCGGACGGAGTGCCCGCCCGCCACGGCCTCGGTCGTGACCGAGTCCCGGTACGAGTGGGGCGACGACCGGTGGATGGCCCTGCGCGGCGCCCGTCCCGCGCACCAGGCCCCGTTCTCGGTGTACGAGGTGCACCTGCCGTCCTGGCGGCCGGGGCTCTCGTACCGGCAGCTGGCCGAGCAGCTCCCGCCGTACGTCAAGGAGCTCGGCTTCACGCACGTGGAGCTGATGCCGGTCGCCGAGCACCCCTTCGGCGGTTCCTGGGGCTACCAGGTCACCGGCTACTACGCGCCCACCGCGCGGATGGGCACCCCGGACGAGTTCCGGATGCTCGTGGACGCACTGCACCGGGCGGGGATCGGGGTGATCCTCGACTGGGTCCCGGCGCACTTCCCGCGGGACGGCTGGGCGCTCGCCGAGTTCGACGGCCGGCCGCTGTACGAGCACCACGACCCGCGGCGGGCGGCCCACCCGGACTGGGGGACGCTGGAGTTCGACTACGGGCGCAGGGAGGTCCGCAACTTCCTCGTCGCCAACGCCGTCTACTGGTGCCAGGAGTTCCACATCGACGGGCTGCGGGTCGACGCGGTGGCCTCCATGCTCTACCTGGACTACTCGCGCGAGGAGGGCCAGTGGGCGCCCAACGAGCACGGTGGGCGGGAGAACCTGGACGCGGTGGCGCTGCTCCAGGAGATGAACGCGACCGTGTACCGGCGCTGCCCGGGCGTGGTGACGATCGCGGAGGAGTCCACGGCCTGGGACGGGGTCACCCGGCCCACGGACGCGGGCGGACTCGGCTTCGGCCTGAAGTGGAACATGGGCTGGATGCACGACACGCTGCGGTACTCGGGCAAGGAACCGGTGCACCGCAAGTACCACCACCACGACATGACCTTCGGGATGGTGTACGCGTACAGCGAGAACTACGTGCTGCCCATCTCGCACGACGAGGTGGTGCACGGCAAGCGCTCGCTGGTGTCGAAGATGCCCGGCGACTGGTGGCAGCAGCGGGCCGGGGAGCGGGCGTACCTGGGCTTCATGTGGGCCCACCCGGGCAAGCAACTGCTGTTCATGGGGCAGGAGTTCGCCCAGGGGTCGGAGTGGTCCGAGGCCCACGGGCCGGACTGGTGGCTGCTGGACCCCGCGTATCCGGCGGCCGCCGACCACCAGGGCGTGCGCACCCTGGTCCGCGACCTGAACCGGGCCTACGCGGCGGCGCCCGCCCTGTGGGAGCGGGACACCGTGCCCGAGGGCTTCGCGTGGGTGGAGGCGGACGCGGCGGACGACAACGTCTTCGCCTTCCTGCGGTACGCGCACGACGGCTCGCAGCTGCTGTGCGTGTCGAACTTCTCGCCGGTGGTGCGGCACGGCTACCGGATCGGCGTGCCGGAGGAGGTTCCGGTGTGGCGGGAGGTCCTCAACACCGACCTGGAGGCCTACGGCGGCAGCGGCGTCCGCCACCTGACGCCGCTGAGGCCCCGGCGGGAGCCGGCGCAGGGCCGCCCGGCGAGCCTGCACCTGACGCTCCCGCCGCTGGCGACGGTCTGGTTCAGGCCGTAGCCGCCGCGGCCGCCGCCCGCTCCAGCACGCCTTCGAGCTCCTGGAGCAGGCGGCGCCTCGGCCGCGCCCCGACCAGCCGGGCGACGGGCTCGCCGGCGCGGAACACCAGCAGGGTCGGCAGGGACAGCACCCCGTACCGGGTGACGGTGCCCGGGTTGGTGTCCGCGTCGATCCACACGGTCCTGAGCCGGTCGGCCGTCTCGGCGGCCACGGCGGACAGCACGGGCGCGAGCTGCCGGCAGGGCCCGCACCAGTCCGCGGTGAACTCCACGAGGACGGGCAGGTCCCGCTCGGCGAGCACCTCCGCCTCGAAGTCGGCATCGGTCACTTCCGCAACACCGGCGGCGTGGACCATGGGCTTCTCCCCTCTCGGTTCTTCCTTCATCCGGTCATCTCACAGCGCGGGACGGCGGCGGCGCCGGGCGTGTCGGCGCCGGGCCCGTCGGCTCCGGCCGTGCCGGCCGCGGCCCGCTCGGCCTCGGCGAGCTGCCGGCCGACCTGCTCGCGCACGTCGGCCAGCCGGCCGATCAGCGCGTCGAGCTCGGCGAGCTTGCGCCGGTACACGACCAGGGACGCCGGACAGCTGTCCCCGGCCGGGTGGCCGGCCCGCAGGCACTCGACGAAGGGGCGGGTCTCCTCCAGTTCGAAGCCGAAGTCCTGGAGGGTGCGGATCTGCCGGAGCAGCCGCAGGTCGTCCTCGTCGTAGGTGCGGTGGCCGTTGGGGGACCGCCGGGAGGGCAGCAGCCCGCGCGACTCGTAGTACCGCAGGGCCCGGGTGCTGGTCCCGGCCCGTTCCGCCAGTTCGCCGATGCGCATGGCCCGAACGTAGACCTTGACGCGGACGTCAGGGCAAGGGCGGAGGGACGGGGCCCTCGCCACCCCCGTATACGAGGGCCCCGGTATGGACCACGTACGGGGGTGGGGGCCGGTTCAGGGCGGGTGCGGGGGATCGGTGAAGATCGCGTAGAGAGGTGCCGCGCGAGCCGGCCGGGGCCGTAGGCTGTCCACGGCCCCGAGAGCGCGTCCGATTACCGGACGGTCGCCTGAAATCCGGACCAATACCCCGAACTCCATAGGACATTCCTACGAGTTGTGGGCTTGTTTGAACAGTCTGTAGTCGCCGTACCCCGGTCGCTCCTACGGTGTGCCCTGTGCACTCCAGCCCACCCTTCAATGCCCCCGCCGCGCGACGCCTGCGCGCGGCCCTGGGCATGGCGCCCGGACACGTCGCCTACGGCCTGCGCGCCCAGTACGGACTGATCGTCGAACCCGAGACCGTGATGGCCTGGGAGCGCGGCGAGAAGACGCCGACCGCCGCCGAGCTGACCGCCCTCGCGGGCGTGCTGTGGTGCGCACCCGGCGAGCTGCTCGCCGAGCCGGTCACCCTGCGGGAGCACCGGCTGGCCCGGGGCATGCCCGCGGACGAGCTGGCCCGCCGGATCGGGCTGGACACCGGCTCGTACCAGAAGATGGAGGACTCCGGGCGCTGGAAGGGCAACGAACGCCAGTCCGTGGCCCTGGCCCAGGTCCTCGGTCTGAGCCTGGCCCAGTTCGTGGCGGCCGCCGGCAAGCAGGAGGAACTGGCGGAGCTGCTGCGCAGCGCGGTGACCACGCGCTGGCAGGCGTACGTGAAGCCGCTGGCCAAACTCCTGCCGGTGCCGCGGCAGCGGCTGGAGCCGGTGGTCGAGCGGCTGCACGCGGACTACCAGGCCACCATGGTCACCACCCTCAGCTGGGGCGGAGCCGCGGGGGACGCCGGCACGGGAGATGCGGGCCGCGAGTTCCTCGCCACCATCGTCGCCCGGTTCTGGGCCTACGCGGGCCCCGCGGACCACCCCCACACCGGGTAGCCCGACCGTGCACGGCGACCGGGCGGAGCCGCCGGCCGGGCCGCGGGCCGCCGGGACCGCCGGGTCAGAAGACGGACTCGGCCTCGTACATGCGGTCCGCGGGGACGCGCTTCAGCTCGGCGGTGGCCGAGGCCAGCGGCGCCATCACGATGTCGGTGCCGCGCAGGGCGGTCATGTTGCCGAAGTCGCCGCGGTGCACGGCCTCCACGGCGTGCCAGCCGAAGCGGGTGGCCAGGACCCGGTCGTAGGCCGTGGGGACGCCACCGCGCTGGACGTGGCCGAGGATGACCGGGCGGGCCTCCTTGCCCAGGCGGTGCTCCAGTTCGACGGCGAGCCGGTTGCCGATGCCGGCGAAGCGCTCGTGGCCGTACGGGTCGATGGCGCCCCGCTCGTACGGCATGGAGCCCTCGGCCGGGTGCGCCCCCTCGGCGACGCAGACGACGGCGAACTTCTTCCCGCGGGCGAAGCGCTCCTCGACCATCTTCACCAGGTCGTCCACCTCGAAGGGCCGCTCCGGCAGGCAGATCCCGTGCGCGCCGCCGGCCATGCCGGACTCCAGGGCGATCCAGCCGGCGTGCCGGCCCATGACCTCGACGACCATGACGCGCTGGTGCGACTCGGCGGTGGTCTTCAGGCGGTCTATGGCCTCGGTGGCCACCGTGACGGCGGTGTCGAAGCCGAAGGTGCGGTCGGTGGAGGAGATGTCGTTGTCGATGGTCTTCGGCACGCCCACGACGGGCATCCCGGCGTCCGACAGCATCCGGGCGGCGGTCAGCGTGCCCTCGCCGCCGATCGGGATGAGCGCGTCGAGGCCGTAGCGCCGCGCGAGCTCGTTGGCGTTCTCGGCGGCCTCGTGCAGGCGGGAGCGCTCCATGCGGGAGGAGCCGAGGATGGTGCCGCCGCGGGCGAGGATGCCGCTGACCGCGTTGATGTCGAGGGGGCGGTAGTGCCCGTCCAGGAGCCCCTTGAAGCCGTCCTCGAAGCCGATGACCTCGTCGCCGTGCCCGACCATCGCGCGGTGCACGACCGACCGGATGACGGCGTTCAGGCCGGGGCAGTCGCCGCCTGCTGTGAGAACTCCGATACGCATCGTCCTGTGTCTCCCGCTCCTGGTCGCATCGTGAGGCTTGTCCGATTGTTCCACGGGCCCGAGAGGCCGCGCGCCCGGTGCCGCTCCGCCGGCGGGCCGTTCGGCCCTGCCCTCCGGGCCCATTGCCCAGGGGGCGTCCTAGCCATCGACGGGGGTATTGTCAAGAGGGCAATGCCACCCTATCGGGGATTTTTTCGCACCAGGGACGGAGGGCACGCGTGACGCGCAGCGTGTATGTGACCGGTATCGACCGGAGTGACGGCCGCCAGGTCGTCGAGCTGGGGATCATGGAGCTGCTGACCCGCCAGACGGCGCGGGTCGGTGTCTACCGGCCGCTGCTCCACGATGCGCCGGACCGGCTCTTCGAGCTGCTGCGGGCCCGCTACCGGATCGAGCAGGACACCTCGACGGCGTACGGCATGGAGTACCGCGAGGCGTCCGCGGTCCTGGCGGAGAAGGGGACGGACGAACTCGTCTCCCGGCTCGTCGACCGCTACCACGAGGCGGCCCGCCACTACGACGTCATGCTCGTCCTGGGCACCGACTACGCCGAGACGAACCTCCCCGACGAGCTGGCGCTCAACGCCCGCCTCGCCAACGAGCTGGGCGCGGTGGTCGTTCCCGTCGTGGGCGGCACCAAGCGGGCCGCGGACGAGGTGCGCGCCGAGGCCCGCAACGCCCACCGCGCGTACGAGAGCCTGGGCTGCCACGTCGTCGCGATGGTCGTCAACCGGGTGGCCCCCGAGGACCGGGACTCCATAGCCGAGCGCCTGGCCGCCCGCCTGCCGGTGCCCTGCTACGTGCTGCCGGACGACAAGTCCCTGGCCGCCCCCACCGTCGCCCAGATCACCCGGGCGCTCGGCGGCGAGGTGCTCCTCGGCGACGACGCGGGCCTCGCCCGCGACGCCGTCGACTTCGTCTTCGGCGGCGCCATGCTGCCGAACTTCCTGGGCGCCCTGACCCCGGGCTGCCTGGTCGTCACCCCCGGGGACCGCGCCGACCTGGTCATCGGCGCGCTCGCCGCGCACGCCTCCGGCACCCCGCCGATCGCCGGCGTGCTGCTCACCCTGAACGAGCGCCCGGACGACGACGTCCTCGCCCTGGCCTCGAAGCTGGCGCCGGGCACGCCCGTGGTGTCGGTGGCCGGCAACAGCTTCCCGACCGCTGCCGAACTGTTCTCGCTGCAGAGCCGGCTGAACTCGGCGACCCCGCGCAAGCTGGAGACCGCGCTCGGCCTGTTCGAGCGCCACGTGGACACCGCCGAGCTGCGCGGGCTGCTGGCACTGGCCCGCTCGGAGCGGGTGACCCCGATGATGTTCGAGCACGAGCTGCTGGAGCGGGCCCGCGCCGCCCGCCGCCGCGTGGTGCTGCCCGAGGGCACCGAGGAGCGCGTCCTGCGCGCCGCGGACGTGGTGCTGCGCCGCGGGGTCTGCGACCTGACGCTCCTCGGTGACCAGCAGGCGATCCTGAAGAAGGCCGCCGACCTCGGTGTCGACGTCTCCGGCGCGCAGCTCATCGACCCGGCGACCTCGCCGCTGCGGGAGCGGTTCGCCGAGTTCTACGCGAAGGCCCGGGCCCACAAGGGCATGACGGTCGAGCTGGCGGGCGACGTGGTGACCGACGTCAACTACTTCGGCACCCTGATGGTGCAGGAGGGCCTGGCCGACGGCATGGTCTCCGGCTCGGTGCACTCCACGGCCGCCACCATCCGCCCCGCCTTCGAGATCATCAAGACGAAGCCGGAGGCCTCGATCGTCTCCTCCGTCTTCTTCATGTGCCTGGCCGACCAGGTCCTCGTGTACGGCGACTGCGCGGTCAACCCGGACCCGAACGCCGAGCAGCTCGCCGACATCGCCGTCCAGTCGGCGGCGACCGCGGCCGCCTTCGGGGTGGAGCCGCGGATCGCGATGCTCTCGTACTCCACCGGCACCTCGGGCAGCGGCGCGGACGTCGACAAGGTCCGCAAGGCCACCGAGCTCGTCCGCGCGCAGCGCCCGGACCTGGCCGTCGAGGGCCCGATCCAGTACGACGCCGCCGTCGAGCCGTCGGTCGCCGCGACCAAGCTGCCCGGGTCCTCGGTGGCCGGGCGCGCCACGGTGCTGGTCTTCCCCGACCTCAACACGGGCAACAACACGTACAAGGCCGTGCAGCGCTCGGCGGGCGCCGTCGCGGTCGGCCCGGTGCTCCAGGGGCTGCGCAAGCCGGTCAACGACCTGTCGCGCGGCGCGCTGGTGCAGGACATCGTCACCACCGTGGCCATCACCGCGATCCAGGCGCAGGGCGCGCCGCTCACCGCCTGACCTCCCCGCCTCCACCCCCAAGGAAAGACCTCCATCGTGACCACCGCATCGCGCGTCCTCGTCCTCAACTCCGGCTCCTCGTCGGTGAAGTACCAGCTGCTCGACATGGCGGACGCCAGCCGGCTGGCCGCCGGCCTGGTGGAGCGCATCGGCGAGCAGACCTCCCGGCTCGTCCACGAGCCGCTCGCCGGGCCGGGCGTCGCGGGCGGCAAGCGGGAGCGGGTGGGCGCGATCGCCGACCACGCGGAGGCGCTGGCGGCGGTCGCGGCGGAGCTCGCCGCCGACGGGATGGGCCTGGACTCCCCCGAACTGGCGGCCGTCGGGCACCGGGTGGTGCACGGCGGGACCCGGTTCACCGCCCCGACGGTCATCGACGACGAGGTGCTGGCGGAGATCCGCAGCCTGATCCCGCTGGCGCCGCTGCACAACCCGGCGAACGTGACCGGCATCGAGGTGGCGCGGGCGCTGCGCGCGGACCTCCCGCAGGTGGCGGTCTTCGACACGGCCTTCCACGCGACGATGCCGGAGCACGTCGCGCGGTACGCGATCGACGCCGCGACGGCGGAGAAGTACGCGATCCGGCGGTACGGCTTCCACGGCACCTCGCACGCGTACGTCTCCCGGGCCGCGGCCGCGCTGCTGGGCCGGCCGGTGGAGGACGTGAACGTGATCGTGCTGCACCTGGGCAACGGGGCGTCGGCCTCGGCGGTCCGGGGCGGGGTCTGCGTGGAGACGTCGATGGGCCTGACCCCGTTGGAGGGCCTGGTCATGGGCACCCGTTCGGGCGACCTCGACCCGGCGGTGGTCTTCCACCTGGCGCGGGTGGGCGGCCTGTCGGTGGACGAGATCGATTCGCTCCTGAACAAGAAGAGCGGTCTGCTGGGCCTGTGCGGCGACAACGACATGCGCGAGGTGCTGCGGCGTGCGGGCGAGGGCGACGAGTCGGCGGGGCTCGCCTTCGCGGCGTACGTGCACCGGCTGAAGAAGTACATCGGCGCCTACACGGCGGTGCTCGGCCGGGTGGACGCGGTGGCGTTCACGGCCGGTGTGGGCGAGAACGCCCACCAGGTGCGCGAGGCCGCGGTCGACGGCCTGGCGGAGCTGGGGCTCGTGCTGGACCTCGCGGCCAATGCCGTCCGCTCGGGCGAGCCGCGGCTGGTTTCCGCCCCCCACTCCCGGGTGGCCGTGGCGGTGGTCCCGACGGACGAGGAGCTGGAAATCGCCACCCAGGCGTATGCGCTGGTTACCCAGTAGTCACTTGGACTTTCCGCCAGACGGAATATTCCGCTGCGAAACAAACCGATAGGATCCGTCCATGCGCCGTTCCAAAATCGTCTGCACGCTGGGCCCCGCCGTCGACTCGTATGAGCAGCTGAAAGCGCTCATCGAGGCAGGTATGAACGTGGCCCGATTCAATTTCAGCCACGGTTCCCAGGCAGAACACCAGGAGCGGTACGACCGCGTCCGGAAGGTCTCCGCGGACACCGGGCGCGCGGTCGGCGTCCTCGCCGACCTCCAGGGTCCGAAGATCCGTCTGGAGACCTTCGCCGAGGGCCCCGTCGAGCTGGTGCGCGGTGACGAGTTCACCATCACCACCGAGGACGTCCCGGGCGACAAGTCCATCTGCGGCACCACGTACAAGGGCCTGCCGGGCGACGTCGCCAAGGGCGACCAGGTCCTGATCAACGACGGCAACGTCGAACTGCGGGTGATCGAGGTCGACGGCCCGCGGGTCAGGACCATCGTCATCGAGGGCGGGGTCATCTCCGACCACAAGGGCATCAACCTGCCGGGCGCCGCCGTGAACGTCCCGGCGCTGTCCGAGAAGGACGTCGACGACCTCCGCTTCGCCCTGCGGATGGGCTGCGACATGGTCGCCCTGTCCTTCGTCCGCGACGCCAACGACGTCAAGGACGTCCACAAGGTCATGGACGAGGAGGGCCGCCGGGTCCCCGTCATCGCCAAGGTCGAGAAGCCGCAGGCCGTCGAGAACATGGCCGCCGTGGTCGACGCGTTCGACGCGGTCATGGTGGCCCGCGGTGACCTGGCCGTCGAGTACCCGCTCGAAAAGGTCCCGATGGTCCAGAAGCGGCTCATCGAGATGTGCCGCCGCAACGCCAAGCCGGTGATCGTCGCGACCCAGATGATGGAGTCGATGATCACCAACTCCCGTCCGACCCGCGCCGAGGCCTCCGACGTCGCCAACGCGATCCTCGACGGGGCCGACGCGGTCATGCTGTCGGCCGAGTCCTCGGTCGGCGCGTACCCGATCGAGGCCGTGAAGACGATGTCGAAGATCGTCGCGGCGGCCGAGGAAGAGCTGCTGTCCAAGGGCCTGCAGCCGCTGGTCCCGGGCAAGAAGCCGCGCACCCAGGGCGGTTCCGTCGCCCGTGCGGCCTGTGAGATCGCGGACTTCCTGGACGGCAAGGCCCTCGTCGCCTTCACCCAGTCCGGCGACACCGCCCGCCGGCTCTCGCGCTACCGCGCCGTGCAGCCGATCGTGGCGTTCACCACCGACGTCAACACCCGCAACCAGCTCACCCTGAGCTGGGGCGTGGAGTCCCACGTCGTCCCGCACGTCGACAACACCGACGCGATGGTCGACCTGGTGGACTCCGAGATGGTCAAGCTCGGCCGCTACAACGCCGGCGACACGATGATCATCACCGCCGGCTCCCCGCCCGGCGTCCCCGGCACGACCAACATGGTCCGCGTCCACCACCTGGGCGGCCCCGACCGCGGCTGACGCCCGACCCGCTCTGCCGCACGGACATCGAGGGCGGCACCCCGCACCCCTTCCGGGAGCGGGGTGCCGCCCTCGGCGTCCTCACCCGCCTCGACCGACGCGAACGGGGTAGCGGCGACGGCTACGGCTACGGCTACGGCTACGGCTACGGCTACGGCTACGGCTGGGAGATCATCGGGAAGTCGGGCAGGACGCACGATGCCGGAGTGATCGCGGAGCTGATGGAGATCCAGGGCTGACCCCGAGAAGCGACGGACCCCCCGGCTGGACGAATCCAGCCGGGGGTCCGGTGTGTCATGCCGGTACGACGCGCTATCCCTCCGGCGGGCCCATGTAGTTCTTCAGGCCGGGCACGGTCAGGGTGCCGCCGAACTGGCCGGCCTGGACGACCTTGACGTTCGTGAAGAACGCGAAGGGGACGTTCAGGGGCGGCGGGCTGTTCGGGGAGAACTCGATCGGGATGATCCCGAACAGGTTGCCCTTGAGGCTCTCCGTGTACATCGTCACCTCGCCGCCGCGGATCTTGGAGGTGGAGCCCGGGCGGGACTTCAGGTGGGCGATGGTCCCGCCCTTGCCGACGGTCTGGTAGAGGTCCTTGATGTCCAGCGAGTCCGCGGTGAACTTCAGGACCTTCTTGGTCTTCCCGCCCGCGGTCTTCACCTCGACGATGCCCTTGTAGTCCAGGCCGTAGAGGGTCAGCAGCGAACTGTCGAGGTACCAGGGCTCGTCCGGCAGGAGCGGGATCCCCGGCTCCAGTTCGGCGTCGGCCAGGGCCTTGGCGTCGTAGGTCGGGCACGGGAAGGGCTGCTTCCCGTCCGCGTCCTTGCCCTTGTCCCCGTCCTCGTCCTTGGCCTTGTCCTCGTCCTTGTCGGAGTCGTCCTTGTCGGACTTGTCCTCGTCCTCGCCCTTGTCCTTGCCCGTCTCGTCCTTGGGCTTGACCGCGGTGTCCTTGACGTCCTTCGGCAGTTCCTTGACGTCGACCCCGGCCTTCTTCGCGGCCTCGCGGATGGCGTCCGCCGCGGGGTCGGGGGCGGGTGCGGACGGCGACGGTGCAGCGGGGGTCGGGGTGGCCGACGGCTGCCCGGGCCCCAGCGGCCTGCCGAGCGAGTCGAACAGGTCCTTGACCTTGTCTCCGACGCCCAGCGGGTCCAGCGGGTTCGGCGTCTTCGAAGCGGAGGGCGCGGGGGCGGCCGGGGTGGTGGGGGCCGCCGACTTGGGCTTGGTGGTGGCGTCGGCCTGCTTGCTCGCGGACGGCTTCGGCGCCGGCGGGGTGACACCGGGCTTGGGCGCGGCGGAGCCGGACGGCGAGGCGCTCGCACTCGGCGAGGGTGAGGCCGAGGTCGAGGGGCTGGGGGACGCGGACTCCGTCGGCTCGTCGGACCGGGTCACGCACGGCCCGGGCGCGAAGGGGATGTCCTTGTCGTCGGCCAGGGCCAACCTGGGCGCCATGCCCATGCCGACCAGGACCGCCGTCGGCATGGCCGCCAGGGCCATCGTCTTGCCGACAGGTATCTGGATCTTGTTCAGCAGCGACTTCCGGGGCGCGGCGTGTCGCGGCCCCCTTCTTTCACGGGACTCTTCGCCGGGGTTCACGCCCCGCTGCGTCTCGTCACCCCGCACTGTTCCTCCCGCCATCGGCGTGGGCAGTCTTCTCGCTCTCGTACGCCGTCTCCGTCTCGCGGGGGGCCGGGACGCCCAGGTGCGCGCCCGCCGGCTCCTCCGCCGTGCCCGGTACGGCGGCCGCTGAAGCCGCCGCCTCGTCGACCGGGTCGCCGGGTGCCCAGGACAGTGCGAGGGCGCCGCCGACCATGGCGAGGACGAAGCCGATGAAGAAGCCGCCGAGGTTGGACACCGGCAGCGACACCAGGGCGAGCAGGATCGAGGCGACACCCGCGAAGACCCGGATGCCCTGCTGGAACCAGAGGGCCAGACCGAGCGTGATGAGCAGGATGCCGATGATCAGTGAGCCGGATCCTGCGGTCGTCGCCATCGCGAGGGTGATGTTGCCGAGCCTCATGTCCGCGTATGGGAAGTACGCGATCGGGAGACCACCGAGGAGCGTGAACAGACCTGCCCAGAACGGACGGTGACCGCTCCAGGCGTGGAAGCGGTAGTACACCACGGTGAGCCAAGCGTCGTCTGCGGCGCGTTCGTAAACCGGGGCCTGGGGGTTCATGGACAACAGCTCCCTGGAAACGGTGGTACGGAGAACTCTGTGGAGCCCGGACGGGCGGACGACCGCGGCCGCAGCCGCCGCCGACCGCCCTGGCCGGTCACGCTCCCGGACGGATTACTTCTCGTCCTGGTAGCACGGCTGGTCGCCGCCCATGAGGCGCAGCTTCAGGTCGGGCAGCTTGAAGGTGCCCGCCGTCGTCGCCCACGCCTTCTGGCGCACGTTCGTCAGCACGGCCTTCTCGGCGCGCTGCGAGAACGCGTACGGGCTGGAGACCGTGCCGGCCTGCGGCTTGGTCTTGTGGCTGCCGTCGCCCACGGCGACACCGATGTCGAGGTTCTTGAACTCGGCGTCGGTGTCGAGCTCCGCGACATCCAGGTAGATGTTGTCGGCGACGGCCGGCTTGCCCTTGTGACCGGTGCGCAGCTGGAGCGTGATGTTGCCCAGCGGGGTCGGGGTCACCAGCGACTGGCACATGTTGGTGATCTCGGCGTGGCTGAACCCGGAGATGGTCACCGGGTGGTGCGCAGCGTTGCCCTTGAGGTCGTGCCCCTCGGCGATGCCGCCGTACTGGATGAGGTTGTCACCGTCGAGCTTGTCGGCCGTGACCTTGAAGTCCTGACCGGAGACGCTGAAGGACGCCGCGAGGGCACCCTGCGCCAGACCCACACCGACCGCGGCGGTGGCCGCGATGCTCGGCACCATGACGAGCGCGAAGCGCTTCCATCTGGTCCCGCCACGAACCTGAGAACTCATTTCGTTCCTCCTTCTCGGACGTACATCTCCGGTCCGGGCAGAGCCCGTCCTGGGATGGGAGAAGTGCTACGTCCTCGGGAAGGAGCGCAGGCGGCCGTGCCGCGGCCGGGCCGCGTCCGATACACCGGCGTTCACCCCCGAGCGACAACCACTGGGTCACGCGTTCGCGCGACCAGGAGGACAGGCTCCGCCGGTGCGGCGAAGACCCCCCTGTCCCGCGGCCGGTGCCACTGTCACCGACCGGCCCGGTGGGGACCCTCCACCGCGGCTCCGGCTGGCGGCACTGCGGGAAGGACCGAGCGTCGCCGATCGTGGTCCATTCCCGGCCGGGGCACAAGGGGGTTCGTTACTGGCGGGTAACGGCCTGATAACCGGAGATCGACCCGCAGGCATCCGGAAACAACGCTGGGTGCCACCCAAGGCCACGACAGAGCGGGAGGAACAGGAACACACCGGACAGATCACGGGGTTCCACTTACTGCGAGTAACAGCGGCCGCGATTACCAAGTTTTGGTAAAGCGCGGCCGTTGTTTATCTACGTGTCAACAAATCGTCGGCCGGTCCGCCACCGGGCGGACCGTGCCTGCGTACCGGCCCGGGACCGGGCCCGCGAACCGGCTAGAACAGCGCCCGCGAGAGCGCCGTGCGCGCCGCCGCGACCCGGGGGTCGTCCGCCCCGATGACCTCGAAGAGCTCCAGCAGTCGCACCCGTACGGCGTCCCGGTCGTCCCCCGCGGTCACCCGTACGGCGTCGACCAGGCGACCGAAGGCGTCCTGCACGTGGCCGCCGGCCATGTCCAGGTCCGCGGCGGCGATCTGGGCCTGCGGGTCCTTCGGGTTCTCCGCCGCCGTGGCGCGCACGGCCTGCGGGTTCATGTCCTTGACCCGGGCGAGCAGCTCGGCCTGCGCCAGGCCCAGCTTCGCCTCGGTGTTGGCCGGGTCCTCCGTCAGCACGTTCCGGTACGCCTGCACCGCGCCGCCGAGGTCGCCCGCGTCGAGCGCGGCGACGGCCGCCTCCAGCAGCGCGTCGTGCGGTCCGGCCGGGGCCTCTCCGGCCTCCGCACCGGTCGCGACGCCGCCCTCCGCGTTCGGGTCGACCTGGATGCCGATGATCCCGAAGCGCTCCTCGGCGACCTGCACCAGCTGGGCGAGGGTCGCGCGGATCTCCTGCTCGGGCGCCACGCCCTGGAACAGCGGCAGCACCTGGCCCGCGACCACCGCGAACACGGCGGGAATGCCCTGGATGCCGAACTGCTGCATCAGCATCTGGTTGGCGTCGACGTCGATCTTGGCCATGACGAGGCGGCCGTTCGCCTCGGCGACCAGCCGCTCCAGCACGGGGCTGAGCTGCTTGCAGGGCTGGCACCACTCGGCCCAGAAGTCCAGGACGACCGGGACCTCGGAGGAGAGCTGGAGGACGTCGCGCTCGAATCCGGCCTCGTCGACGTCGATCACGAGCGCCGACGGGGGCACCGCGCCGGCTGCGGCGGGCGCGCCGCCCTGAGCGGCCTGCCGGGCCGCTTCGGCCCGCGCCTGCTCGGCCTTCGCCTTGGCCTCGGCGGCCGCCTTCACCGCGGCGAGGTCGACGACGCCGCTCATGGACATGTTTCTGGGCTGCATGCGTACATCCTCCCCCCTGTGTGCGCGCCGACGAAAAAGATCGGCCGAATTGCGCTGCCGGCCGCAACCGGTCCGGCCCGCGGTCGCACGGTCCGGCAATGCTGTCGCGGCCCCGAACCACCCTGTGGTGGTGCCGCGGTGATGCTGTGGTGGCGCCGGGTCCCCACCTGGCGCCGGTAGCCCTTCGCGTGGTTGTCGCTCTTACGCTACGAGCCGTAGCGTAACTCCCCACGCGCCCCGGCGGACCCCGCAGGTACACACGTGTCCCGTGATCTGAAGCACACGTCCAAGGCCCGGGTGGTTCCACTACCGGCGGGTATGGTTCTGCGCCATGCACAACCCCAGCTCCCCCGGCGGCCGCACCGGCCGCCCCAGAAGCGCCGCCGCGGACGCAGCGATCCTCGCCGCGACCCGCGACGCACTGGTCGAGCTGGGCTGGTCGAAGCTGACGATGGGTGACGTCTCGACCCGGGCCGGGGTCGCGAAGACCACCCTGTACCGCCGCTGGGCGGGCAAGAACGAGCTGGTCGTGGACGCGGTCGCAGAGCTCTTCGACGCCCTCGAACTCCCCGACCGGGGCTCCCTCGAAGCGGACGTGGAGAACGTCGTCCTGCAGTTCGCGGAGCTGCTGCGGCGCCCGGAGGCCCGTACGGCCCTGATGGCGGTCGTCGCGGAGTCCACGCGGGACGAGGCCCTGCGCGACCGGATCCGGTCGGCGATCGTGGACCGGCAGAAACGTCTCGTCGTACTGGGCCGCGAACGCGCCCAGGCCCGCGGCGAACTCCCGTACGAGGAGGACGCCGCCCTCGCCGGGCGCACCACGGACCTGATCTTCGACGTGATAGCCGGCACCGTGGTGCACCGGGTGCTGGTGAGCTCGGAGCCGGTGGACGAGCTGTGGGCGGCCGCCTTCACGGCCCTGCTGATGCACGGCCTGCGGGGCGGCGCCGGAGCCGCCTGAGCGCTCCCGGTACGGAGGAGGCCGGCCGCGACTGCCTCAGGGCAGCGGCACCGCGACCGGCCTTCGTCCTGCCTCCGGCGGCCCCCGGGGGAAGTCGGGCAGCGCCGGGGTGTGCGGGGGCTAGAAGCCCGCGGGCTCCGTGTAGGTGCCCCATTCGTCGCGCAGCGCGTTGCAGATCTCGCCGAGCGTGGCCTCGGCGCGCACCGCGTCGAGCATGGACGGGATCATGTTCGACCCGTCGCGGGCGGCGTCCAGCATGGCCTTCAGCGCGTCCCGGACCCTGGCGTCGTCGCGGCGGTCCTTGCGGGCGGCGAGGGCCCGTACCTGCTCCCGCTCGACCTCGTGGCTGACGCGGAGGATCTCCAGGTCGCCGGTGACCGAGCCGTGGTGGACGTTGACGCCGACGACGCGCTTGTCGCCCTTCTCCAGCGCGCGCTGGTAGACGAAGGCCGACTCGGCGATCTCGCCGGTGAACCAGCCGTCCTCGATGCCGCGCAGGATGCCCGAGGTGATCGGCCCGATCGGGTGCTTGCCGTCCGGGTGGGCGCGCAGGCCGCGCTCCTTGATCTGGTCGAAGATCTTCTCGGCGTCGGCCTCGATGCGGTCGGTGAGCTGCTCGACGTACCAGGAGCCGCCCAGCGGGTCGGCCACGTTGGCCACGCCGGTCTCCTCCATCAGCACCTGCTGGGTGCGCAGGGCGATCTCGGCCGCCTGCTCGCTGGGCAGGGCGAGGGTCTCGTCGAGGGCGTTGGTGTGCAGCGAGTTGGTGCCGCCCAGGACGGCCGCGAGGGCCTCCACGGCGGTGCGCACCACGTTGTTGTACGGCTGCTGCGCCGTCAGGGAGACGCCGGCGGTCTGCGTGTGGAAGCGCAGCCACATCGACTTCTCGTTCTGCGCGCCGTAGACCTCCTTCATCCAGCGCGCCCAGATCCGGCGGGCGGCGCGGAACTTGGCGATCTCCTCGAAGAAGTCGAGGTGGGCGTCGAAGAAGAAGGAGAGGCCGGGCGCGAAGGTGTCGACGTCCATGCCGCGGGAGAGGCCGAGCTCCACGTACCCGAAGCCGTCCGCAAGGGTGTACGCGAGCTCCTGCGCGGCCGTGGCCCCGGCCTCGCGGATGTGGTAGCCGGAGACGGACAGCGGCTTGTAGGCGGGGATGCCCTTGGCGCAGTACTCCATCAGGTCGCCGATGAGGCGCAGGTGCGGCTCGGGTTCGAAGAGCCACTCCTTCTGGGCGATGTACTCCTTGAAGATGTCCGTCTGGAGGGTGCCGTTGAGGACGGCGGGGTCCACGCCCTGCCGCTCGGCGGCCACCAGGTACATGCAGAACGCGGGCACGGCCGGGCCCGAGATCGTCATCGAGGTGGTCACGTCGCCGAGCGGGATGTCCTTGAAGAGGACCTCCATGTCGGCGGCGGAGTCGATGGCGACCCCGCAGTGGCCGACCTCGCCGAGCGCGCGCGGGTCGTCGGAGTCGCGGCCCATGAGGGTCGGCATGTCGAAGGCCACGGAGAGCCCGCCGCCGCCGGCGGCCAGGATCATCTTGTAGCGCTCATTGGTCTGCTCGGCGTTGCCGAAGCCGGCGAACTGGCGGATGGTCCAGGTGCGGCCGCGGTAGCCGGTGGCGTGCAGACCGCGGGTGTACGGGTACTCGCCCGGCCAGCCGATGCGCTCGAAGCCCTCGTAGGCGTCGCCGGGGCGGGGTCCGTAGACCGGATCGACGGCATCCCCGGAGAGCGTCGTGAAGTCGGCCTCGCGCTTGCGGGCCTTGTCGTAACGGGCCTGCCAGCGGCGGCGGCCCTCCTCGATGGCGTCAGCGTCCATGCTTCAAATTTACTAGGACGTCCTAGTAAATGTCGATGGGAAACCCCGGGGAGCTTTCTCCCCGGGGTTCGGTGTGACGGCGAGTGCGGCTGCGGCTGCTACGCGTCGGCGGTGGCCAGGCCGTCGGTGACCAGCGGCTCGACGTCGGCGCGGACCTTGCGCTCGACGAAGAACGCGGCGCCGGGGATGGTGCCCGACAGCATCACCCACAGCATCCGGCCGAAGGGCCAGCGGGCCTTGGAGCTCAGGTCGAAGGCGAAGACCAGGTAGATCATGAAGAGCACACCGTGGGCCTGGGACACGGCGAAGGTCAGGCCGGCGCCGGTGTCGAAGCCGTACTTGGCCACCATGCAGCCGCAGAGGATCAACAGCATGACGGCGGTCACGTAGGCCATGACGCGGTAGCGGGTCAGCACGCTTCGTTTCATGGCTACGAGCGTAGCGGGGGCGGCGGGCCCCTCCGACGCCGGGCGGACGAAGCCGCAGGCGGCCGGCGGGCGGTGTGAGCAGGGCCACGGCCGGCCCGCCGAGGCGGGCCCCACCGCGGGCCTAGGAGTCCGCTGAAGATCTTGCTCTGACCGCCCGGCTCACCCTGGATTGCCAGCAAATGTCGATCGTCCCAAAGCGGCGCAAGTCGGGCGCGATTTCAAGATCTTCAGGACACTCCTAGTGCTCGTCGAAGTCCCCCGCGGACACCCGCAGCGGCCGCAGCATCGCGAAGATCTCGGCGCACTCCTCGGCGTCGTAGGTGCGCAGCCCGAAGTCGGCGGCCATCAGGTCCTTCGTGGCCGCCTCCACGACCTCGCGGCCCTTGTCCGTGATGCTCGCCAGGGTGCCGCGGCCGTCGTTGGGGTTGGGGCGCTTGGCCACCAGCCCGGACTTCACCAGCCGGTCCACCGTGTTCGTCACCGACGTCGGGTGGACCATCAGCCGCTCGCCGATCTTCGACATCGGCAGCTCGCCCGCCTTGGAGAAGGTGAGCAGCACCAGCGCCTCGTACCGGGCGAAGGTCAGGCCGTACGGCTTGACCACGGCGTCGACCTCGCCGAGCAGGATCTGGTGGGCCCGCATGATCGAGGTGATGGCTGCCATCGAGGGCACCGGCCCCCACCGCCGCTGCCAGAGTTCGTCGGCGCGGGCGATGGGGTCGAAGGGGAGGCTGAGCGGCTTGGACACGTATCCGACCCTACCGGGCGGTCATTTGGCGGTGGGCCCCGTCTCATCCTTCGGTCCGCTCCCCCGGGCGGCGGAGCGCAGTTCGGCGAGCAGCAGCAGGACGACGGCCGTGCCGAGGACCGCGGCGCCGACGACGACCAGGTGGGCCGGGGCGAACTCGGCGGCGAGGCCGGCCAGGGCCATGCCCACCCCCTGGAAGGCCATCAGGCCGGTGCCGAGGAGGGTCATCGCCCGGCCGCGCAGCTCCTCGGGGACGGCGTCGACGTACCACCGGTCCAGGCCGAGGGTGTGGGCCTGGGCCAGTCCGACGGCCAGCAGCGCGGCGAGGACCACCGGCACGCCGGGCCGGACCGCGTACGCGAGCAGGGGCAGCAGGCCGGCGGCGGCCAGCGGGGCCACCAGCCGGGAACGGGCGTCGGGGCCGAGGAACGAGCCGGCCCACAGTTCACCCGCGATGGTGCCGACGGGCAGGGCGCACATCATCGCCCCGAGCGCGGCGGTGCCGGCGCCGATGGCGTCGGCGTACGGGGCGAGCAGCGCCTCGGGGGCGATCGTGAAGACCGGCGGCAGCCAGAACAGCAGGGTCAGCGCCCGCAGTCGGCGGTCGCCCAGCACGGCCCGGATCCCGGCGAGCGGCGAGGTACGGGTGGCAGAGGAGCCGGAGCCGGCGCCGGAGCTGGCGCCGGCGGCAGTGGCGGCGGCGCGGGCGGGACGGGCCCGCGTGCCGAAGCGCAGCAGCAGGGCGGAGCAGAGGAAGCCGGCCGCGGTCAGCGCGATGGCGGTGCGCGGCGCGAGGACGGTCAGCAGCAGTCCGCCGAGGCCGAAGCCGACGAGCTGGGCGCTCTGGGCCACCATCCGCAGCAACGAACGGCCGAGGACGAAGACGTCGCCGGGGCCCAGGACGTCGCCGAGGGAGGCGTTGCGGGTGCCCTGGAACAGCGGGGCGACGAAGGCCATGGCGGCGCGCAGCGCGAGCAGCGCGGCGACGGGCGTGCCGGGCAGCACCATGGCGGCGGCGCAGCCGGCGCACAGCAGGTCGCAGGCGGCGAGGACGCGGCGGGCGGGGAGGCGGTCGGCGAGCGGGGCCAGCAGGATGCCGCCGAGGGCGTACGGCAGGAAGCCGAGGGCGAAGGCGAGCGCGCTCATCAGGGGCGAGCCGGTGGCGCGGAAGACGAGGACGGTCAGGGATATCTCGGCGACGACGATGCCGAGGACGGACAGCAGGTGGGCGGCGAAGACGTACCGGAACTCCCGGACCCTGAAGACGGGGCGGTAGCCGCCGCTGGCCGCCCGCCGGGCGGTGGTGGTGACCATGCCGACACCCTGCGGGGATACGGTGGACCGCGGCAGTGATTCGCCACTGCCCGAATCACTCACGGGGTGCGAGTCGGGCGGGCTGGCGGGCGCGGGCAGGGCAAGCGGGCGCGGGCAGGGCAAGCGGGCGCGGGCAGGGCAAGCGGGCGCGGGCAGGGCAAGCCGCGCGATCGGGGGGACCATGGCTTTCCACTTCCGCTTCGGGCCGGCCGACCTGCTGCGCTGCCGGTTCTCGATCTCGCCGCGCTGGGAGGTCCAGGAGGCCGTGCGCACCCTGCAGCGCCCGCACCGGCACGCCTACCACCTGCCCTGGCTGCGGCAGATCCGGGCCGCCGCCGCGGGGCTCGACCTGCGACCGCTGTGGCTGCTGATGCCGCGCGCCGGCCACAACCCGGACTTCCTCAGCCCGCCGCCGATCGGGTCGTCCGTCACCTTCGAGGAGGAGCTGGCGCGGGTCCGGGCGGCCGGCTCCGCCGATCCGGCCGCCGTACGGGAGGACCTGCGGCGGTCCCTGGTCTGCACCCCGGGCGCGGCGGACAGCGAGGCCGGCCGGCGGATGCTCGCGGATCCGGCGCGGGCCGTACGGGAACTGTCCGACGTGCTGGAACAGGCCTGGACGGCGCTGATCGCACCGCACTGGCCGCGGCTGCGGGCGCTGCTGGAGGCCGACGTGCTGTTCCACTCGCGGCGGCTCGCGGCCGGCGGCCTGGAGGCCCTCTTCGACGGGCTCCACCCGGACCTGGCCTGGTCCGGCGGCACCCTGACCATCCGGAAGCCCGGCCACCACGACCGCAGGCTGGACGGGCAGGGGCTGCTGCTGATGCCGAGCGCGTTCGTCTGGCCGGAGGTCGTCGGCGGCTACGACCCGCCCTGGCAGCCGACGCTCGTCTACCCGGCCCGGGGCATCGGCGCCCTGTGGGCGGCTCCGGCCGGCCCGGCCCCGCAGGCCCTGGCCCGGCTGCTGGGCCGGGGTCGCGCGGAGGTGCTGTGCGCGCTGCACGAGCCGGCCTCCACCACCGCGCTGGCGGGGCGCCTCGGTCTGGCGCCCGCCACGGTCTCCGCGCATCTGAAGGCGCTCCACGGGGCGGGCCTGCTCCTGTCGTCCCGGCACGGCCACCGCGTCCTCTACGAGCGCACCCCCCTCGGCATCGCCCTCGCGACGGGCACGCCCCCGACCGCCTGACCCGGCGGCCGGTGCGGGAGGGCGGCCCTGACCGCCCGTCATGTCGCGGTGTCCCGGTTCGCGAGCCGCCCCTGCTCCGCCCCGGAGGAGCCGGCGCCCCGGTCGGCGGGCCGCGGCCGGGACCGCCCGCCCACCCACCCGCCCGCCGAACCCGCACGGCACGGAGCCCCGTTCGAGGACGGGGCTCAGGCGGGCGGGCGATCGGGAGGGGGCTCAGGCCAGGTGGCGTTCCACCGTGGCGACCTTGGACGTGAGTCCGTCCGTCACCCCGGGGCGGATGTCCGCCTTCAGGACGAGCGAGACCCGGGGCGCCCGCGCCTCGACGGCGGCGACGGCGCGCCGGACGACGTCCATCACCTCGTCCCACTCCCCCTCGACGCTGGTGAACATCGCATCGGTGCGGTTCGGCAGCCCCGACTCCCGGACCACGCGCACCGCCTCGGCCACGTACTCGCCGACTTCTTCGCCGACACCCAGCGGGGTCACCGAGAACGCGACGATCACGCGTCGGCCGCCGCGCCCGCACCGGCCGCCTGGCGCGCCCGGGCCGCGATCACGCTGTCGGCCTCTTCGCGCTTGAGCAGCTTGTCGCCGTACAGGCCGCCGAACGGCACGAGGGCGAGCAGGAAGAACAGCGCGGCCTTCTTGAAGGGCCACTTGGCCTTGTTCCAGACGTCCAGCAGGAACAGCGCGTAGAGGACGAACAGGATCCCGTGCAGGGCGCCCAGCGGCATCATCAGGTAGTCGATGTCCGAGATCCGGCTGAGCAGCGAGCCGAAGATCAGCAGGGCCGGGAACGACAGGGCCTCCGGTACGGAGACGAGGCGCAGCCGGTGCAGGGCGGAGGCGGTCTTGATGTCCATCATCAACCTTCGGAGTGGAGGCCTGGGGCCCGTCCAGTGTCGCAGCCGCTTTGCCCGATCTTGACCCGGGGTCCGCCGCCGCCGCGCGCGCCCGCGACCGCGCGCCGGCGCTACCGGCCGACGGGCCCTGTTCGCCTCCGCCCGCTGCCGTTAACGTCATCCCCGTGGCTCAGTTCCGACTCCAAGGCAGCAAGGTGCTCGCCGTCGACCTGACCGGGGATGCCGTCAAAGCGAAGAACGGCTCCATGGTTGCGTACGACGGCCAGATGGCCTTCAAGAAGATGACCGGCGGTGGCGAAGGCCTCCGCGGCATGGTGACCCGTCGCCTGACGGGTGAACAGATGACCGTGATGGAGGTGCAGGGGCACGGCACGTGCTTCTTCGCCGACCGCGCGAGCGAGATCAACCTGGTCGACCTGCGCGGCGAGAAGCTGTACGTCGAGTCCAGCAACCTCCTGTGCACGGCCGCGGCCCTGCGCACCGGCACCAGCTTCACCGGCCTGCGCGGCGGTGCGACGGGCAACGGCCTGTTCACCACCACCGTCGAGGGCACCGGCCAGGCGGCGATCATGTCGGACGGGCCGGCGGTGGTCCTGCGGGTCAGCGGCCAGTACCCGCTGTCCGTGGACCCGGGGGCGTACATCGCGCACACGGGTGACCTGCGCCAGTCCTTCCAGTCGGGGGTCACCTTCCGGACCCTGATCGGCGAGGGCTCGGGCGAGGCGTTCCAGATCCGGTTCGAGGGCGAGGGCCTGGTGTACGTGCAGCCCAGCGAGCGCAACACCATCGGGGGCGACGTCTGATGCCGTTCCGCGAGATCAACTCGAAGATGGTCGAGGCCCAGGTGTTTCCGGGGCAGAAGATGTACAGCCAGCGCGGCGCGATGCTCGCGTACCGCGGCGACGTGTCCTTCACCCCGAGCCTGACCGGCGGCCAGGGCGGGGTCATGGGCATGATCGGGCGCCGGGTGGCGAACGAGCAGACCCCGCTGATGGAGGTCCAGGGCAGCGGCACGGTGATGTTCGGCCACGGCGGCCACCACGTCCAGGTGATCAACCTGACGGGCGAGACCCTGTACGTCGAGGCGGACCGGCTGCTCGCGTTCGACGGCACCCTCCAGCAGGGCACCATGTTCATGGGCTCGCAAGGGGGTGTCATGGGCATGGTGCGCGGCCAGGTGACGGGCCAGGGCCTGTTCACCACCACCCTCAAGGGCCACGGCTCCGCCGCCGTGATGGCCCACGGCGGGGTGATCGAGCTCCCCATCACCCCGAACCGGCCGGTCCACGTCGACCCGCAGGCGTACGTGGCCCACCACGGGGACGTCAGGAACAAGCTCTCCACCGCGCTCGGCTGGCGTGACATGGTGGGGCGCGGCTCGGGCGAGGCGTTCCAGCTGGAGCTGTCGGGCCAGGGCGCCGTGTACGTACAGGCCTCGGAGGAGAAGCTGTGAACTTTGGTCCCGTGACCGGCGGACCGGGCGGCGCCGGCGGTCCGACGGTCTTCGACCCGCACACCCTGCCCTCCGACGACAACGTCAACGCCTACACCTTCTGCGTGGAGCTCAAGGGGAGCCAGTGGTTCCTGCAGAAGGGCAAGATGATCGCGTACTACGGGCGCATCGAGTTCGACGGGATCGGCAACGGCCGGTTCGACCGGCTGCTGCGCACGAGCTTCCACTCCCCGCTGCACGCCGCCGACTGGGTGGTGGCCCAGGGCCAGGGCAAGATGCTGCTGGCCGACCGCGCCTTCGACGTGAACTCGTACGACCTGGACAACGGCAACCTGACCATCCGGTCGGGGAACCTGTTGGCGTACGAGCCCTCCCTCTCCCTCAAGCAGTCCATCGTCCCGGGCTTCCTCACCCTGATCGGAACCGGGAAGTTCGTGGCGGCGTCCAACGGACCGGTGGTGTTCATGGAACCCCCGCTGCGCGTGGACCCGCAGGCGCTCGTCGGCTGGGCGGACTGCCCGTCTCCCTGCCACCATTACGACCACGGGTACATGTCGGGCGTCCTGGGCGGCATCCGCTCACTGACCGGCATCGGCGGCACCTCGGGCGAGGAGCACCAGTTCGAGTTCGTCGGGGCCGGCACGGTGCTGCTGCAGTCGTCGGAGGTGCTGATGGCGGAGCAGGCGGTCGGGGCAGTCGGGGCGGAACCCGGTGTTCCCGGCGGCGGCAGCGGTCACGGTCCGGCGGGGCAGCTGGAGTCGCTGGGCATCCGGATGCCGGGGCAGCTGGGGGACCTCCAGCGGCGCCTCGGACTGTGATTTTCAGCTTTCCCGATTTTGTACGTCATTCAACTTCTTAGGTAGAGTTCATTCATGGAGACCATGGAGACCGAGACGGCCACCCGCTGGCTTACCGACGCCGAGCAGTGCACCTGGCGGACCCATCTGGACGTCAGCAGACTGCTGATGCACCAGCTGGAAAAGGATCTCCAGCCCTTCGGACTCACCAACAACGACTACGAGATCCTCGTGAACCTCTCGGAGTCCGCGGACCACCGGATGCGGATGAGCGATCTCGCGACGTCGACGCTGCAGTCCAAGAGCCGGCTGTCCCACCAGATCACCCGGATGGAGAACGCCGGCCTGGTCGTCCGCGTGAACTGCGAGTCCGACCGCCGTGGCCTCTACGCCGTGCTGACGGACGAGGGCATGGAACTCATGCGGAAGGTCGCCCCGCACCACGTGGCGTCCGTCCGCCGGCACTTCATCGACCTGTTGCCGCCGGAGGCCCTGGCGGCCCTGCGCAGCTCGCTGCAGCCGGTCGCCGACCACCTGCGCACCCAGCGCGGCAAGGGCTGATCCGGCCCCGCGCCGCGGTGCAGTGATCATCGCGCGTAGACCGCACCTCAGCAGCAACAACAAGAACACAGGCACCGCACACCACAGGAGCGGGGGGCCCACCCCGGGGGGTGGGTCCTTTGGTTTTGGTTGGGCTGCGGGTCCGGGGTTGGGGGGTTCCCCT